>JALSQA010000073.1 GCA_026985685.1 Campylobacterales bacterium
ATAATCGAATTATTTAACATATCAGCCATCTACTTTTTTAAAAAATATAAATATTTCTTATGATAGCATGTTATAATCTTAAAGTAGCTTAAAAATAAAAGTTGAAAAAAATCAATTCCCTAATAAATATCAGAGAATTGATTTGAGTTTACGTTAAAGATGACCACCACGAATACAGCGATTTAACATTAAATCACTATTATTATTGGTATCATACTCTTCAAACATAACAATTAATGAATCTCTATTTGTTGCTTCATCCCAATCATTAAGATTATAATAAGCATGATTTTTATTTGCTGGTGTAGATGACCAACTATGTCCACTATCCAAATCACCTCCTCCAATAGGAGAAAGATCTTCAAAAAGAATTTCATTATTATCATAAGGCATAATTGTTCTCATCTCATTCACATTAGGTAAACGCCAATCATCATAACCAGAAAATACCAATTCTTTACAATGTTCTTTTGCTTCTGCCCAGGTTCTTCCACCTATAAACTCAGCATTTTGCCACATAATACCAGTTTTATTGTCTATAACAATATCACCATCGACATTAAAATCATGATGATTAGTTATCTCTTTTCCTCGAACACAACGAATATTATATTGATCCCCTTTATTTTTATCATGTACACCACCATTCTCAAAAGATATTGTCCACCCTAATCCACTTCCATTACCACCACTTGAAAGTTTTTCCTGAGAAGTCCAATAGTTAGCTCCTGTTTTATATTTAAAAACATCATCAAACATATTTCCTCTATTGCCATAATTTAACATTTCTGCTAATTCATGTCTATTGGGTGCACGCCAGTCATCATAACCACCATAATTTAATCCTTCACAATAATTAGAAGCTTCATAAAACCCAACTGTATTATTAATACTGTGTGGACTATCTTCCCACATTCGATCCCTAGCAACAATAATTCTTTCACCATCAGAATTTTTTACAGAAAAATTTCTATCTATACCATATGCTAATCCTTTAACAATACCATCATCAGCACCTGTTTTTAAGATATATTCACTAGGCACAGGATCATTTGGATCATCTGTTACATTAATAGAAAAATGCTGAAAAGAGACATGTTGAAAATCATCAATAGCTTTAATTGTTACTTCATAATGATTATTTTTATCATAATCAGAAGGAATATCATAATCTGGTCTAAATCCTATAAAAGAGATTTTACCACTATTAGAATCTATATTAATTAACTTACTATCATCTCCTTCTATACTATATAAAACATCTCCACTTTTTGGTTTAGCTTTTACAATAAAATCTAAAGGTTTATTCTCCTGAAGAGTTATACTTTTAACTGAAGTAAATGTAGGACCATTGTCATCAGGATTATCTGTAACTTGAATACTCAAAGGAAGTGTGCTACTATTTCCTTTTGAATCAGTTGCTTTTACCACAACTTCATATGTACCATCTTTATCACTATCTGAAGGTTGTTCAAAATCAGGAGCAGTCACAAACTGTAAAACACCTGTTACTGAATTTATCATAAATTTATTTTTATCAACTCCACCTGCTAAAGTATAAACAATATCGTTGTCATCTGTTGCCTCTAGTGAAACAGTTGAATTTTCACCTTCAATAACACTTTGAGTTCCAGTTGTTTTAAATACTGGACTCTTTGTATCTTCTGATGATCCACCACATCCACTTAATAAGCCAACAACTACCAAAGATGATAATACTATTTTTGAATAATACAAATTAATTTCCTCCTCTTATACATCTACTTCTTACTGCACCCGCATCTCCAGGTGCTATTAATGCATCATTTTGCACATCTCTTAAATTTGGTGCATCCCAATAATTTTCTACATAGTAAATACTATTCTCATCAAACATAGAAGATGACCAATATGGTCCTGTTTTTTGTGCTGTCAAATCTGAAAACTGGTATTCATTATCGTTATTAGGAATAATAGTATGTAGTTCATTAATATTTGGCAATCTCCAATCAGATTTTCCATCTAAATTAAGATTATTACAACGTGTTTTTGCACTATTCCAATCTAAAACAGGATCAATTGATGCTGTCTTGTTTTCCCATTCTATCCCTGTACTATTGTCTGTAATTGTCAAAGTTCCACTAAAATCTCCATTTGGAATACTCAAGCCTCTTACACAACGTACATGATAACCATCATTTTCTGTTTTATCACTAGCATAATCAATAGCATTACCAAATTGTACTGTCCAAGCTTGTTTATTTTCATCACCAGGTTGTCCATCATAAGCAAATAGTTCTTGTGAAGTCCAAAAATAGCCACCATTTTTTTGATTAAATGTTGTATCTATTTTAGGTGAATTACTATAGTCAACCAATTCATAAAGTTCTCTCCTTGTAGGCAATCTCCAATCATTTTCACCACCAAGTTCTAATTGTGCACAATACTCATGTGCATTATAATAGGATATATTTTCGTTGACATGAGGTGTATCTTCCCATTCTCTTTCCAATATTGTTACAGTATTATTTCCATTATTAGATGCCTTTCTAGTTTCGCCAAATCCCCCATCATTGAGTCCTGTTTTAAATACTTTTTTAACACCATATGTACTATCTGTCACATCATCTTCAACTGTCACAGTAATATCTTGTATTGCTTTATTATCACTATTATCTGTTGCAGCAATAGTCACTTCATATATCTTATCATGATTTGCATCTGATGTTATTTCAAAATCAGGAATCAAATGATAAAAACTCAGTTTTCCACTATCAGGATCAATACGAAATCTTCTTGCATCAGCTCCACCATCAATACTATATATAACTTTTGATTCTTGATCAGTTGCTTTGATAACAGCTTCAAATATTTCATTCTCTTTTATTTGAAAATTTGCACTAGAAGTAAATTCAGGTGCTACTTGATCACCATCATCAGTAGGGTCATTTATTACTTTTATATGAAATAGCTGAATTACACTTTGTGATTGTGTACTTTGTGCTTTAATTTGTACATCATATATACCATCTCCATTCGCATCAGTTGGAGTTTCAAAATCTGGAGCATTAATGAATGATAAAGTACCAGTTTGTGCATCAATAGTAAATTTTGATGCATCGGCACCACCAACAATTGAAAAAGTTATATTCTGAACATCCGTTGTCAAAGTATTTATATTAATTTTTCCTTCTTGGATTGATTGTGTTGCAGGGACTGTAAACTTTGGTATCACATCACTCGTTGTACTACCCCCACATCCACTCAATAAAAAGACTGCCGTATAAATAGATAAAACTACTCTACTACTCTTAAATGTTTTCAAAATCATCCTTATATATTACCAATTTTATTGACTATAAATGTCCACCACGAATACATATACTAAATACACTATCACCATTTTCTAAACCAATAGTCTCATCATTCATTACATCTCTTCCTTGGTTAGAACCATTCCAAGCGTTATTCCAATAGTTATCTAAATATCTACCATTTGTATCATCTTTGGGAGTTGAAGACCATAATTGATGTCCACCATCTTGTAACAATGGTTCTGCTCCGTACGGATGATATCTTGTCGGTACAACAGAAGGCATAATTGTGTGTATTTCACTAATATTTGGTAATCTCCAATCATCATATCCTCCAAACACCAATCCTTCACACCTATGTTTAGCAGATTCCATATTTTCTGTACCAGCAGGTTTACCCCACCAAAGCCCTGTTTTTGGATCACGATATATATCATCAGCATCTTTGGTTATAGTTTCTGTATAAGTTAATCTTTCACCTCTAACACACCTAACACCATAATTATTATCTCTATCTAAAGGATATGATGTACCATCTATAAAGCTAATTACAAATGCCTGATTAGTCAAAACACTATTATTTTGTCCTATCACATTTTCAGATGTACGATAGTTTATTTTTGAACTATTTTGAAAAATATCATCTATCGTAGGTTTTGAACTATATGAATGACCATAATTTACAATTTCAAACAGTTCATGTCTATTTGGTACACGCCAGTCACTAAATCCTGCGTAATCTAAACTTTCACAGTAATTTTGTGCATCATCAAAAGAATATGCCGCATTTTTATTTACTACATCATCTTGCCACATACGTTGACCTACATGAATAACTCTATTGCCATCTATCGTTTCAGCAGTAAACGCTCTATCATCACCAAACGGTAAACCATCTGTTGGACCGTCATTGGCACCTGTTTTATAGATATGAACCCAGTTTGATTCTGCTTCATCATCAGAAGTATCATTAGTTATAACAACTGTAAAAGGTTTTTTACTACTATAATTTTGATCATCTGTTGCAATTAGATCGATTGTGTAGTTATTGTCTTTATTTACATCCGATGGCTTTTCAAAATCTGGTAAGAACTGATTAAATGACAATTTACCTGTGCTAGTATCTATTTGAAATCTTTTTTGATCTTCACCTTCAATACCATATGATATAGCACCATCAGCAGTAATAGTAAAATCAAGTTTTTTATTCTCTTTTATTGTAATTTGATTTGGAGAACTGTTTTTTGGACCATCATCAACTATATCATTTGTAACAGTTATTACAATATTTTGCGTAGTTGATTTACCATTTTTATCAGTAGCTTGAATAGTTACTTCATAAATATTATCTCCATTACTATCTGTTGGGTTTTCAAAATCAGGTGCAGTTTTAAATGTCAATACTCCTGTTTGAGGATTTATTTGAAATTTTTTAGCATCTTCACCACCTACAACACTATATGTTAATGTTTTTTTACTCTCAGGCATAGTTAATACAGTTTTTGTATTTTCTATAATACTTTTTGTTTCTTGTGATGAATTACCATCACCACCATTACCACTATTGTTAGAAGTATTAGAAGTAGCTGTTCCACCTCCACATCCTATAAATAAAATTGTAACTAAAGATAAACTTGCTATAGACAAGGGTGTTTTCATGAAATTCCTTTTTGATAAAATATAAAAAATATTTTTTATATTAGCAGTAACAATATTACAAAAGTATTAAGTATGTAGAAATATTAAAATAATTTAATTAATTTAAAAAGATAAAAGTTTTAAAATTAAAAAGGTTTTATAGAAGATTATAAAATGGCTCCGGGTGGAGGATTCGAACCAACGACCAAGTAGTTAACAGCCACCTGCTCTACCAACTGAGCTAACCCGGAACAATGTCTTGTTGCAAACAAGAGATGACATTATACAAGATTTTTTTCTATTTGTCAAGAGAAAAATGAATTTATTTTAAAATTTGTATATATTTTATTTTTTAAAGAATATATGAAGTCAATAAAGACTTCATATTATTTACTTAATCATATTCATTATATTTAATTTGATCAATAGGATCTGTATATGTCATACCTTTAGTTTTCAAGTATGTTTTGATTGCTAAATTATAAAGTTTATATTTCCATGGTTTAAAAACATACCTAAAAGCATATCCCTCTATTATCTGTGGTTTGAAGCCTAATTTAAATTTATTAATATTTGCATATTTTGTACCTGGTTTTACATTCAATCTTGCACCAACTAGATTAAATTTTTTGATTCCCATTTTGGACATATCTACCATGATTTGATAATGTAATAAATTATTTGCACCATTTACCATACGTGCAGCACTACCGCTATACCATGAATAAGCACTATCTTTATCATAAGCTATAATATAAACACCTTGTACCGTATCATCTGCTTTCGCTACATATAGTTTTATATTGTCTTTCATGTTGTCATAAAGTTTTTTAAAGTAATCATATGAAGCCATATATGGGCTATTTTGTCTTACAAAAGTATCTTTTATGACATTAAAAACCAACTCTATATCATCTGTTGTCTCAACAATCACCCCTCTTTTAATTCCCTTACGAACACCTTGTCTTGTTTTACCTTCAAAACTAGCAAGAATCTCTTCTTCACTCTTGTCAAGATCGATAATATACGTTCCCCATGGAACACATTCCGCTCCTGTAGGACAAGCATTAAAGACTGCAACAGATTGTGCTTTAGCAATAAAATCTACTTCTTTCATATTTGTTTTGATATATTCAATAACCTCATCTAAAAATGATTTTTCATCTTCTGGTGTTAAATTTGCTACTCTAGGTAAACATCCTGTCATAAACACCATTCTTTTAAAAATCAATCTCTTATCGATAAAGTAAGGTAAGATATATTTTTCACTAACGAACCAACCATAGTCATCACTTCTGGCTTTCAATGATCCTTCTTTTGCCATAGCATGCAAATCTTGTGTATAATTTTCTATACCTTCATGTAGAACTTCTACCATATATATTTCCTTTGTAAAATTATTTTGTATGATAATATCGACCTAATAATAAATATATAAATAGAATACTTAAGTTTTCTTAATAAAAGCTTTTTTGAAAATTCTTATGTATGTATTAGTTCTCATATTCTATACATACATAAACTGAGAAAGTATAATAATAATGATCACCAAAATAAATGGAAATTTATGGCTTTTAAATACCCATGGATTTATCTTGAAAAAGAGTTGATTAAAGCCTCTTATACCTAGCCAAAGACCTAAAAATGCTTTGATAGACAAAAGTATTTGAAAACGTGTTAAACCATCTTCTTTTATTTCTCCAAAAATTGTCGGGAACATATAGATACCTGTACCAACAGTCACAAGTAAAGCGTAGGGAACTACTTTTCTAACATGCATCATGATCGCTTCTCTAGCTTTAGCTGCTTCATCAGGATTTAAACTTTTAGACATTTTAGCCATGAAAAGATTATCAGTGAATAAAAAACCACCATATGTAAATGCTGCCAAAAGATGAATAGTATGTATCAGAGTAAATATAATTTGAAATCCTTTTTTATAGTTATTATATCAATCAATGACTAAAATTCTATCCATTTTTTACCTGCTTCTATGTAAAAATTTTGTACCATTAGCAAAAATT
This sequence comes from Campylobacterales bacterium, assembly GCA_026985685.1. GTDB lineage: Bacteria > Campylobacterota > Campylobacteria > Campylobacterales > QNZT01 > QNZT01. The sequence continues at coordinate 6,956 of JALSQA010000073.1, forward strand.
TAGGAGCTATTATGATACTTTCAACTCCCCTTAAAAGTAATGCCATCAAGATATTGCTGCTTGGTAGTGGTGAACTTGGTAAAGAAGTTGCTATTGAAGCTACTCGTTTAGGTTTAGAGGTTATCGCTGTTGATGCTTATGAAAATGCACCTGCACACCTTGTCGCAAATCGTTATCATGTTATTGATATGAAAAACAAAGAAGAAGTTTTAGAAGTTATAAGACGTGAAAAACCTGACTATATATTACCAGAAGTTGAAGCAATTAGTATCGATGCTCTGTTTGCTGCTGAGGATGAAGGTTTTTGCGTCATACCAAATGCACAAGCTGTCAACAAGACAATGAATCGTAAAAATATCCGTAAATTTGCTGCCGAAGATTTAAACCTTAAAACAAGTAAATACCAATTTGTCACTTCTTTTGAGGGATTAATAGAAGCATCAAAAGAGATAGGCTTTCCATGTGTTATAAAACCTGTTATGAGTAGTTCAGGTCATGGACAAAGCATCGCTAAAAGTGATGATGATTTAGCCCATTCATGGGAGTGTGCGAAAGAAGCAAGAGGTGATTCTAGTGAATTGATTGTTGAAGAGTTTGTACCATTTGACTATGAGATAACACTCTTGACAGTTAGAAATGAAACAGGTACATCTTTTTGTGAACCTATAGGACATATCCAAAAAGATGGAGATTATATCTTTTCATGGCAACCTATGCAAATGAGTTCAAGTGCATTACAAAAAGCCCAGCAGATGGCAAAAACTGTAACAGATGGACTTGGAGGCAGAGGTATCTTTGGAGTAGAATTTTTTGTAAAAGGAGATGAAGTATACTTTAGTGAACTAAGCCCTCGTCCACACGATACAGGTATGGTTACTATGATTACTCAAAGTCAGAGTGAATTTGCACTTCATGTTCGTGCTATTTTGGGTTTGCCTCTTGATTTTCTATTTTATGGAGAAGGTGCTAGTGCTGCATACAAATCTGAGATAGAAAGTGTTGCTCCATCTTTTGAGATAGATGATGATATATATGATCAAAATACTATTATAAGAATTTTTGGAAAACCTATCGCACATCATGGTAGACGAATGGCAGTTGTGCTTACTTTTGGTAAAAATGCACTAGAATTGGCAAAAAATAAAATATCTAAAATAAGAGGAATTTCATGAAACATATTAAAAAAATAGCAGATTATTCAATGGTTGGTGGTATGGGTGCAATCGTTATGGCATCTTTGAGCGGTTGTGGTGATTCTGGACTTCCACCTCAACAGAACCAACATGAAAACAGTTTTCAGGAAGCATCACAAAAACAAGGTGCATTTACAGTTATACAAGAGATAGCACCAAAACAGTATAAAATTGTTGATGAATATCCGAGTTCTGAAACAAGAGTTATTTTAAAAACACTTGACGGAAAAGAGAAAATATTAAGCAAAGAAGAACTTGATGCACTTATAAAAGAAGAAGCCAAAAAGATAGATGAAGGTACATCAAGACTTACTTCAAATGAACAAGCTTCAAGTGGTATGGGTGGCATGGGACTTGGTGAGACTATTATGGCAAGTGCAGCTGGTGCTATTTTGGGTAGCTGGATTGGTAGTAAACTTTTTAACAATCAAAACTATCAACAACGTCGCCAATCCTCATACAAAAGCCCCCAGACATACAGTAGAAGTAAAAATAGTTTCAATAAAGCAAGAACTACATCAACTAAAAAATCAGGCTTTTTTAATAAGAAAAAAACTACTTCTGCACCAGCACGTAAAAGCTCAGGTTTCTTTGGTTCAAAGTCTATAGGTTCACGAAGTTTCGGGGGTTGATCGATGCACCTTCTTAAAGTTAAACCATTAACAGTAGAATTTTTAGAATCTATCAACTTTTCATGGCATACAGACTATGATGACAATACACCATACTTAGTCGATAAGCTTGTTCAAGTTAGTGAGATGGAAGCCAAAGCTTATGCTGTTGCTAGCAATGAACTATATGATATGTTTGTAGAAGCTGGGGATTATGTGATTGAAAACAATCTCTTTCATGAACTAAATATACCATTTAATTTAGTAGATATTATCAAAGCTAGCTGGGAAAATGATGTACACTGGCATCTTTATGGGCGTTTTGATTTTGCAGGTGGATTAGATCATGTTCCTATAAAATTATTAGAATTTAATGCCGATACTCCAACACTTTTACTCGATACAGCCATCGCACAATGGGCAATGCTTAAGTATAATAACTTAGATGAATATAGACAATTTAACAATCTTCATGAATGTATCAAGGAGAATTTTCAACGACTTGTAACTCTTGAAGAGAGTGTAGAAAAATTTGATGAGTATTATGAAGGATGGAAGATTCTTTTTGCAAGTGTACGTGATGCAAGTGAAGATGAAGACACAACAAAGTATCTTCAATCTATCGCACAAGAGGCTGGATTTGAAACAGAATTTGCCTATATGGATGAGATAGAATTTGATCCAAATGAAGGTATCTTTTATAATGATATTCAGTATGATTACTTTTTTAAACTTGTACCATGGGAAGATATTGCTATTTCAGAGGGAGAACTTGCAGTTATTTTAACCCAAATCGTACAAAATCAAAAAGCAATTATCCTAAACCCTGCATATACACTGATGTTTCAAAGTAAAGGATTTATGAAAATTTTATGGGATCTATTTCCAAATCACCCATTACTATTAGAGACTTCTTTTGAGCCACTTCAAGACAAAGCTTATGTTAAAAAACCTTGTTTTGGCAGGGAGGGTGAAAATGTCACGATTTATGATGAAGATGGAACTATCATAGATGAGAAAGATGGACATTATGATAACTTTAAAATGATTTATCAACAAAAAGCTACCCTCAATCAAGATGATGAGGGTAATTTTTACCAAGCTGGTCTATTCTTTGCCTATGAAGGCTGTGGATTGGGATACAGAACAGGTACTCGACCAATCTTGGATGATGATGCGAAATTTGCCGGACATATCATCCAAGAGTAGTTTTAAAACTACTCTTGGATAACTTTTACCTCTTTGTGATTATCTGGAAGTAAAATCACTATATATGGATTTGTCAAAGCCATCGTAACCAAACTAGAAGGAGATGGTCTTTTTGTCAAAAGCTTCACCTCTATAAACTTCTCATGGGATATGATCTCTTTGATACCATACGAATAGCCACCGGTATTGTGTCTGCCCATATTTACGATAATCATAGTACCATCAAATACAGGTGCTTTTTCTCCAGTGAACAAAGTATACTCTTTTGCGAAATCACTCAAATCTGAGTTTTTGTCGCTATAGTAAACTAAAGTTCTGCTCATCTGATCCATAAGATGGCTATAATCATAAGGATAACTACCGCTCTTTATGATTTGATATACGGTTGAAGGAATATTTCTATCCATATTATCACCTTTTTTTGCAGAATCTCCAGAAGAACATCCTAACAATAGTAACATTGCTACAAAAAGAAAGCTATATGTAAATCGCATCATCTACTCCTTCAACATCAAGTGTAACACAAAATAGAGATTCTTACAAGAGCTTTTGAAAAAACTTTAATCTTTTTGGCTCTTTTATTTAACTTTGACTCACCTTTGTTACTAAAAGTAAATAAAATCTCATATTTTTCTTTTGTGTTACAAATATTATACCAAAATTTGCTATTATCCCAAGATGATAAATATACTTATAGCAGAAGATGATCTTCTTTTTGCACAGACATTAGAAGACTTTTTAACACAAGAGGGATTTAGAGTAGAACTCTGCCATAGTGGAACACAAGCACAAGAATACTGTTATGAACACAATTATGATCTTTTGATACTAGATATCAATATGCCTGGTTTAAATGGACTAGAATTGTTGAAATATCTTAGAGATGAAGGAAATACTACTCCAGCAATCTACTTAACTTCTTATAAAGATAAGAATAGACTTTTAGAAGGTTTTGAGATAGGTGCTGATGATTATCTAAGAAAACCCGTAGATTTAGATGAACTTTTGATGCGTATAACTGCGATATTAAAAAGAAGTCATAAAACTTTAAATACAGTCCAAATAGGCAAACTCTCCTATGATAGAGAGAAGAAAATACTTTTAAATGATAAACAAAATATTGTACTATCAAAAAAATTATCAGCATTACTTGATATATTGACAGAAAACCCAAATCAAATAGTACCAAAAGAACAAATAAAATCAAGACTGTGGGCGTGGAATGAAAATGCAAGTGATGGATCGTTGCGTGTTTATATCAATGAATTAAAAAAGATTTTGGGATCTGAGCATATTTCAAATATAAAGGGAATAGGATACAAACTTGTTATCTAAAAAATCAACACTAATTCTCTCAAATATCATCATAACTGTTGCTATTATTGTTTTGATACTTGTACTAAATCCACTACTATCACAATACCTGCACAACATCTATCTACAAAATTTTATTTTAATCATATTTGGTATCTCTTTGTACTATTTTTTATCCGCATCTGTCATAGACTCATTTTTACAAACAGATGAAAAACTAAAAGAGATGATAGAACACACACTTCATGAATTAAACACACCAATAGCAACGATACAGGCAAATACAACACTTCTAAAAAGAAGTAGTACAGATGATAAAACAATACAAAGACTCACTCGCATAGAAGATGCAAGCCAAAACCTTACAAAACTTTATGAAAGTATCGAATATAGCATCAAGGAAAATATAGAAGATATCCACAAAGAGCATATTTCACTAAATACTATGATAGAGCAGTCTATTTCCAAATTTGAAGATATCAAAGGTAATATCACTATAGACAATAAAGCCCAGAACCTTCAACTATATACTGATAAAAATGGCTTTGAAAGAGTCATAGATAACCTTCTAAGCAATGCCATAAAATACAATAAAAAAAATGGTGAAGTAATTTTTTATACAAAAGATAACAAACTCTACATCAAAGATAGCGGTATTGGGATTGATCCCAAAAATCTCTTTATCGTTTATGAAAAATCTTTTCAGGAAAATCCAACTACACTAGGATATGGATTGGGACTTAGTATCGTCAAAAACTTTTGTGACAAAGAACAAATCACCATCAAAATAGATACTAAAAAAGATAATGGAACTACTATTTCACTTGATTTGAGAAATATCATTTATAAGTAAATTTTAAATAATAAATTGTTATAATATAATTTATACTTATAAATGGAGTTCTTCATGTTACGCTTAGTTATCTTTACATCCCTTTTACTCACAATCACCTTTGCCAAAAACTTACATATCCAATGGGACAATACTTATGGTGCAGATAAAGAAGAAAAAGCTTATGGTGTCACACAAACCAAAGATGGAGGGATTGCTTTTGCTGGTGTGAGTCGTTCTTTTAGTCTAGGTAAAGAAGACGTTTATATAGCAAAAACGGATAGTAAAGGCAAACTGCTCTGGGAAAAGAGAGTAGGAAAAGCACGTAAAGATATCGCTTATAGCATTGATGAAAATAGCAAGGGAGCTTTATATGTGGGCGGTATTAGTAAATCATACTCCCAAAATGGTGACTATGACGTATATTTACTCAAATTAGATCCAAAAGGTAAAATACTTTGGGGGAAAAGTTTAGGTGGAGTTGGTAAAGATTATGGTTATGGACTTACTGCTACCAAAGATAACGGTGTACTAATTGTAGGAAAAACCAAATCTTTCGGACATGGGCATTATGATATGTATGCTATCAAATTAGATGAAAATGGAAAAGTACTCTGGAGTAAAACATTTGGAGGAGAAGACAACGATGAAGCCCATGGAGTCACCCAGCTAAATGATGGCAGTTTGATCATAGTAGGAGCAACACAAAGCTTTGGAGCAGGTGATTTTGATTTTTATGTCATCAAATTAGATGCTCTTGGAAAGAAAATATGGGAAAGATATTATGGTCAAAAAAAAGCAGATGTACTTAACTGTGTCACTCCTTCAAAAGATGGTGGTTTTAGTGCAGCAGGTTACACAAGATCATACAATTCACACAAGAAAGATTTGAGTGTCATACATTTTGATAAAGATGGAAATATCCTTTGGCACAAAATCGTAGGAAAACAAAATCATGAAGAAGCAAAAGGGATAGTAGGTACTGGCAATGGAGGTGTAATCGTTGCAGGATATACAAAATCAAAAGGTCATGGAAGAGAAGATTTATATGTACTAGCTTTTGATAAAAATGGAAAACTTACTTTTGATAAAACATACGGTGGCAAAAAAAATGATGTTGCCAATGCAATAGATAAAACCAAAGATGGAGCTTATATCATAGCTGGTGAGAGCGAAAGTTTTGGCAAAGATAGTGAATATGATGCTTATTTATTAGATTTAAAATAAGCATCAAATTGGAAATGGAGACTTCCAAAATGAGTCCCATTCAAAACTTAATAACTTCTACGTTTATCTCTGACATAAAGTGCAGATCTGTGATCTGAGCGTTTTTGTACTTCAAAGAGGTCAATAGCACGGATCAACTCACCCCAACTTCTATAACCAAAATTTCTAGGATCATATGAAGTATTGTTAGAGATATGGTTTCCTACATTTGCCATGTATGCCCACCCTTCCTCATCTTCAGTACTCTCAATAGCATGACGAAGAGCATTTAAAAGTTTGGTATCTTTTTTGAGTTCTTGATTTGATTTTTTATGATCTTTATGTTTAGTTTTTGGGGAATTATCTTCTTCAATCGTACCTAAATTTTCAAGATACAAAAACCTTGAACAAGCATTTACAAAAGGCATAGGAGTCTTTTTCTCTCCAAAACCATATACTTTCGTACCATTTGCCAAAATCCTCATCACAAGTGGTGTAAAATCACTGTCACTAGAGACAACACAAAATGCATCTAACTGCTTAGTAAATAAAAGCTCCATTGCATCAATAGTCATCGCCATATCTGAAGCATTTTTACCTTTGGTGTAATCAAACTGTTGAATAGGCTGTATCGCATATTCATGCAAAACAGCTTCCCAGCCCTTTGATTTTGGATTTTTCCAGTTACCATATGCTTTTCGTATATTTACTACACCATACTTTGCAAGTTCTGATAATATAACATCAATTTTAGATGCGGGAGCATTGTCTACGTCGATAAGTAAAGCTATTTTTTCTTCTGTATGTTTCATGTTGTTAAATATACCTCAATACATATTAAAAAAACATTCAGTTATTTGTACCAAAGTCGATATTGTTATTGTTCAGATTCTTAAAGAAAGAAATTATATGAAATATTCACTACAACAAGATAGACATGAAATAATACAATCATATATACGATTTATTTTCATGAGTGCTATTTTATTATTTTTTGGAATCTTTAAACCAGAATTTTATAAATCAACGCAGCATATTTTTGTTACATTTGGATTTATCTCTTTTGCAAATATTCATTTTTATTTAGTCTATAATAAAAAGAGTAATTTCTTTTTCAGAAGAATCACTGCTATTATAGCAGATATTGTAATTGTCTTTTACTTTATGAATTATCTTGATATAAATGCTATTGTTTTATATCCATTGCTACTTTGGATTATCTTAGGTAATGGTATTCGTTTTGGTGCAACATATTTATATATTTCATTAACATTCACATTGACAGCACTTTACATTACCACGATGCAAAACAACTCATGGCAAGGGCATTTGATGATCATATTTTCTCTTGCTGTAGGAATAATATCGATATCATTATTAACACTTTTAGCAATAAGAAACCTACATGATTTAAATATGAACTTAGAACAAAAGGTAAATCAACGTGTAAAAGAGTTAGAATATGAATATTTACATGATTCACTCACTGATCTTTTCAATCGTTTTGCACTTGAAAAAGATTTACAAGAAGAAAAGTTTGGTGGCTTAATGATTATAGATATAGATAGTTTTCGTAATATCAATGAACTATATGGTATCCATACAGGAGATGCTATTCTTAAGAAAATAGCCTCACATTTACGTCAATTTTTAAACAATAAAGAGTTTCAACTTTATCGCATCAATGGAGATGTTTTTGCAGCAAAAAACAGACTTGATTATATCGACCATGACCTATATGAAAAAGTTGTTAAAGATTTGTTAAATTTTGTAGATACATTAAGTATCGATGCTTACGAAATCAATACCTCAATCAATATCGACATCACCATTGGTATCTCTTTAGAACAAGAAGACGCACTTAACAAAGCTGAAATGGCTCTGAGCTTTGCAAAGCTACATATGAAAAAATATATCGCATATAGTAAAATGATAGATACTAGCCAAACTATATCTCAACTTTTACAATGCAAAGACGAGATCAAAGAAGCACTAAATCAAGATAACTTTATTCCTGTATTTCAACCTATCGTCAATAGAAATCAAAATATAGAAAAATACGAAGCTCTCATACGTATGCGAAAATATACTAATGGAAAAGAGGAACTTATATCTCCATATTTCTTTCTCGACACAGCTATCAAAACAAAACAATACGAAACTTTGACAATTATCATGATTGAAAAAAGTTTCAAGATTATGAAAGCACTGGGTAAATCATTTTCATTAAATCTATCTTTCAATGACCTCATCAACGAAAAAGTTTTAAATACACTCAAAATAAATATCGAAAAATATGACATAGGAAAACAACTAACCCTTGAAATCCTTGAGAGTGAAAATATAGAAGATTATCAAGTAATCAATAACTTTATCAAAGAATTCAAAACATTTGGTATTGAAATAGCTATTGATGATTTTGGAAGTGGTTTTTCCAATTTTACTCATGTATTTGAACTTGAACCAGATATTTTGAAAATAGATGGCTCACTCATTAAAAATATAGACAAAGATCAAAAATCTTATGAATTTGTCAAATCCATCGTACACCTTGCCCATAAATTAGGCATCCAAACACTCGCAGAATTTGTTAGCTCCAAAGAGATATTTGATATCACATATGATCTTGGAGTTGATTATTTTCAAGGATACTACTTCTGCGAACCAATACCCTCTTCAAAAATAAAAGACAAATTTACTTTTACAAAGTAAATATAACCGTTCTTTCAATCAGTTTTGTAATTTTATTTTATTTTTTTGAATTTTGGTCGATATTACTTCTAAGAATGTTTTTAAGAAGGAAATATTATGATAAAAAAACTTATAATGTCGTGGTTCTTTTTGACTATTTTAAGTCTCAATATTTATGCAGATTGTCAAGAGATGGATGGTGCAAACAGTGTAGACAATTCTACTGTCATTGGGGCATTACAAGATATTGATGAGGATAAAAATATCTGCATAAAGGGGAGTGTAAAAAAAAGTAGTGATAACAAAGATTACTATAAATTTCGTGTTGGTACAGAGGGAACATTAAAAATTGATGGGAGTTCTCCAAATAATAAAAAATATAAGTTAACAATTGGTTCATCAAAAAATGGTTCACAGTACTATGGTGAAAATAATGCTAAAAATCATAATATGGATTTAATAACACTTCATAAAGATGATATAGTTTATATTAGAGTTAGAAGGGTAAATAAGAATAAGCGAAAGTATAAACTAAATTTTAATTTTACTAAAAATCAATCTAAACCCTTTAGTGATAATACAATTACTTTAACTGGTACATTAAGGGACTTTAATCAAGATCATGTAGATTTTGAACCACGTATGGATTGGGAAAATAATTTATATAGCGGTATGTTCAACTTTTTTAATGGTGTACAAGGTGGCTTACAAACTGGATATGTAAAACAACAATTAGATAAT
>JALSQA010000074.1 GCA_026985685.1 Campylobacterales bacterium
AACAACAAGGATGATCTTATCCAAAGGATATGAAGGACCAGAGTCTGTTAGTGATATTATCACCTCTTTTGGACAGTTTGTTGTTGGTGGAAATTATGTGATTGGTGTCATTGTATTTGTGATTTTAGTATTGATTAACTTCATGGTTATCACCAAAGGTTCTACTAGAGTTGCTGAGGTTGCAGCCCGTTTTACGTTAGATGCAATGCCTGGTAAACAAATGGCGATAGATGCTGATTTAAATGCTGGTTTGATAGATGAAAAAACCGCTCGTGAGCGTCGTGAAGCCATCATCCAGGAGGCGAATTTTTATGGTGCTATGGATGGTTCTAGTAAATTTGTCAAAGGTGATGCTGTTGCTGGTATTATTATCACTGTGATCAATATCATAGGTGGTTTTCTAATTGGTATGCTACAGCACGATATGGATGCAAGTAGTGCGGCACAGACGTTTACTATTTTGACTATTGGTGATGGTTTGGTGGGACAGTTACCTGCACTTATCATGTCAACTGCAACTGGTATTATCATAACACGTGCGACCAAAGCTGGTGGTGAAGGTGATAGTTTTGCCACTAATGCTGTTGATCAGTTGATGAGTGATTTTAAAACACTTTATATTGTTGGAGCTATTTTAGTTCTTTTTGCTCTTGTTCCAGGGCTTCCGACACTCTCTCTGGGGTTTGTGGGATTAGTCTTTTTGGGATTGGGTTATCTTGTCAGTAATTCTGAAGAAGGTCCTATGTTAGATGAAGAAGCAGCTGTAGTTTCACAAGAAGAGGGTGGGGCAGCAGCACCTGAAAAATCTCCACAAGAAGCAAGAGAAGATGAAGAAAAAGTACTTAATGATATACTAAAACAAGAAGTTTTGGAACTTGATTTGGGTTATCAGCTTATACGCCTTGCTGATCCGGCTATGAAAGGTGACTTACTTGATCGTATCAAAAGTATGCGTCGTAAAATTGCTACAGATTATGGATTTTTGATTCCACAAGTGCGTATACGTGACAACTTACATTTGACTCCAAATAAATATCAATTACTTTTAAAAGGTGTCGAAATCGGTAGTGGAGAAGTTTATCCTGATAGGTTTTTGGCTATGGATAATGGTTTAGTAAGTGAAGTCATAGATGGGATAGCTACTAAAGAGCCAGCTTTTGGTTTAGATGCCATTTGGATCACTCCTGAACAAAAAGAAGAAGCCATCACTAAAGGTTATACAGTTGTTGATCCTTCTACTGTTATCTCGACACATTTGAGTGAATTGATCAAAAAATATGCTGATGAATTATTGACACGTCAAGATGTTCAAGATTTACTAGATAAAGTGAAAAATACATATCCTGTTGTCGTAGATGATGTCTTAAAAGTTGCGAGTATTGGTCTTATTCAACGTGTTCTTAAAGAACTTTTGGCAGAAAAAATTCCTATTAAAGATATGTTGACGATATTAGAAACGATTAGTGATGTTGCTGAAGTGACTAAAAGTGTGGATATTATCAATGAACAAGTACGTGCACGTTTGGCTAGAGTAATTACTAATCAATATAAAGATGAACAAGGTGTATTAAAACTTGTAACTTTAGCAGCACCTACCGAACAGAAGCTTTTAGAACATTTGCAAGAACGTGATGGATTAAAAGAGTTGATGCTCAATATTGGACAAATAAATGCACTTGTCCAAAAAGTTAGTGATGAAGCAGCAGCTATACTTCAAAGAGGTGTAGCTCCTGTAATTTTGATTGTTGATCCTTCCATCAGAAAGCCGTTATCTGATATCTTTAAAAAGTTTAGTTTGGATATTGTTGTTCTTTCTCATGCAGAAGTTGACCCATCAGCAAAATTTGAAGTATTAAGTTCGATTGATATCGAAGATTTATAAAACAAGGAAATAGATGAAAAAAGTGTTCCACCTCTCTCATACAGATCTTGATGGTTATAGTTGCCAGTTAATCACAAAAAGATGTTTTGATGATATTAGTTACTATAACTCAAATTATGGTTCTGAGATAGATAGTAGAATTGATGCAATATTGCGTAAAATTTATATGCAAGGCAGTGATGATAATTTGATTTTGATCACAGATTTAAATCTTTCGCTTCAACAGGCAAAAAATTTGGTACAAGGTGTAGAAAATTCTCCCAAAAACATAGAAATACTATTGCTTGATCATCATAAAACAGGGCAAGATTGTGCTAATAAATATGATTGGTATTATCTTGATACTACAAGATGTGCAACAAAAATTACTTATGATTATTTTTTGCAAAAAGGTTTTGATATCAAAGCTTTGGAAACTTATGTTGATGTTGTAAATTCTATTGATATATGGCTTAGTGATAGTGAATATTTTGAGCTTGGAAAAGTTTTCATGCGATTGGTATCTGGTTCAAGAGAGATTAATCGTATGCTTTTTAGTGAACAAAATAGTGCTTATATATTTCACTCCTTAGAAAAAGCTATCTCTTATGTAGGGAAAGAAGATCCACATATTGCTCTTGATGATGATATTCATCAAATCAAAAAAAGTTATTTTTTAAAAGAAAAAAATAATACTCTTGAAAATCTTATTGCAGGTTTTGTTGTGGATATGCTTAGTGATAAAAAAGATCAAATGTCTGTACATTATAAAGGTTACAAAGGTATTTTGACTTATTCTATAGGCAATACGTCTATAATAGGCAATGAATTTTTAGTTAGAAATCCTGATTTTGATTTTTTTATGGATATCAATGGACGTAAAAATATCTCAATGCGTGCCAATAATAAAGTAGATGTTAGTCAAATATCCAAAGAGCTTTTTGGAGGTGGAGGTCATGCCAATGCCAGTGGTGGAAGATGTGAGAGTTTTAAAGACTCTTTTGAGTACGATAAGGTTAAAGAACAAATACAAGAAATCATGACAATAGGAGAAAACAATGAGTAATGAAATAAATGAATTAAAATCGGAGATAGAAGATCTTACTATCCATTTAGCAGATATGTTAGAGGCTGTACTTTATTATGCAGGTGTGAAAGAGAAAAATCTTGAAAAAGCAGTAAAAATTTATATAGAAGCATTAGATGATGTATTTGATGAAGAAGAAGATGGTGATATGGGATACCGTGAGATGGTTGAAGTGATTGATTATATGAAAAAGAAAAATCCAGAACTTTTTTCTTAGAACCCCTTATGCATATCTTTCTCTCCCTAGGTGGTATATATCTCTTTATACTACTAGGGTTTGTTGCAAAATATTCTTTTAAAGAGCAGATGCATGAGCGTACACTGGTACTTTTTTCCATCTACTTTTTACAGCCTATACTCGTTTTTTGGGGATTGACTTCACACAAGATCGATTTTAGCGTGATTGAAGCTCCTCTTCTTTTTATCGTTGTTGTCAGTATTGCATTAGGTATGAGTTTTTTGTTCTCTCATATTCTTTTCAAAGAACAAAAAGAGCGTTCTATCGCAACAGTGGCTAGTATCGTTGGAAATACTGGAAATCTTGGTATCCCTCTAGGTATAGCACTCTTTGGTGAAGATAGTGTGATTTATACAAGTATTATAAATATGGCAAATGTCTTTTTGGTAAATAGTGTTGGAGTATATTTTTACTCACGTGGAAATTTTAGTATCAAAGCTTCTTTTTACAATATCTTTAAATTACCACCTATTTGGTTTGGTTTTTTAGCACTTTTTTTAAATTATATTGATTTTAGGCTTTATGAAGATCTTCAAACACCACTTAAAATGGGTGCTTATGCGACGATGGTTATACAGTTGGCGATTTTTGGGATGTATCTTTATAGTGTAGAGATCAAAAAGATTGATTGGAAGCTATTTAGTTTCGTAACTTTTATGAAGTTTATGGCGATCCCTCTGATGGCATTAGTATTGCTGAACTTTTATCGTGTTGATGTGATAGTTTATAATGTTGTTTTACTTGAACTGATTGTTCCCTTGGCTGTTATGAATGTCAATCTCTCAGCTTTATATGATTGTAAACCAACCATTGTGACATTTTTAGTTTTTAGTACTTCTGTTATATTCATGTTTTATATTTTTTTGATAATAGGATTGTTCCGATAGTTACTCTGCACAATTTATAAAATTTATACAAATTATTAAACTTTTTTCAAATCTATCCGATTTATAGAATGTAAAGAAAACTAAGGATATTGACTATGAAAAAGAATTATAAAAATATATTGTCTTTAAGTGCAGCTATAATGTTAATGGGTGGTTGTGGTTCAAACTCAACCAAAAATATGAATGATATAACACTTTTGGAAAACGGAGCAAAAGTTATTAGTTTGCTTGCTGCATCTACGGCAGAAGACCAAAATAATACACAATCACAAGCAGGTGATTATGTAGATGACTCAGTATTGCATATCGTAGATGGTGATACGATT
>JALSQA010000075.1 GCA_026985685.1 Campylobacterales bacterium
ATCAAACATCAAATCAGACAAAATTGGATCATCTTCTAAAAGGAGTATTTTCATCAATGTACCTTTATATCAACGATGTAATTCTAACAAACTTATGTGTAAAGTATGTGTATTTATCATCTTTAACTCTTGATCCAAAGCTCATTCTTGATCCAAAGCTGGAGCTTTGGATCAAGAAACTTAACGGCAGAAACAGGGCTTAATGTATATTAACTTGTTTTGGCATTTTTGCAAAGGCTTTTATTCTGCTATCGTACATGGCTTCTCCAAATGTTGGTGGTATGGTGCAAGTTCCTGTTGATGTTACACGTAGTGGTGTAAAAAAAGTTGTTTTTGTTGGTTGCAGGTAGTATCTTTTATGTTTTTTATCATAGATACGTGCTTGTTCTGGTAGATCGATAAAGGTTAAGATACGATCATCTCTGATATCCTGAAATTCTGGATGAAAGTTTTTGCTGTTTTGTACGCTTTGTGGGCGTTGGTCTTGGGATATTCTTTCATTTTTGATACTAAAACAAGCAGGTATACGTTGTACTATGGCGATATTTTCTAAGGCTTCTTTGTTTGTTATAGTTACTTTGGAATATATCTTTTGTCCAAGTTTGAGTTGTGTTAGATCGACTGGATGGTTTGTTTCATCAACGAAGCTATTTTCTATTTGTAACATTTGGCTATGTTTTTTTGTCTGGTTGAAAGGAAGATAGCCTGAAACTTCTACACAGTATTGTGTAGTTATCCCTTGTGGATCGAGGGTGATTGTATTATTTTTGAGGGTGTCAAATATCGTCTTTGTTGTATTTATCTCTTTTATCTGATCATTGTAAGAGATTTTTGTATCTAGTATATCTTGTTGGACTTGATCTTTATAGTAAGTTGCCAAGGCTCGTATGGCAAATGCTTTTTCTTGTGTGGTGTATAGTTTGTCAAAGTTATTTGCTATCTTTTGGAGTAAAGTATAAGCTTGTTTATCTTTACCAAATAGATTGAGGTGCATATAAAGTGCAAATGCAATATCTCTGTTTTTAGAATAAAAGTCACCATTTTGCTGGTATCTATCAGATAGTTTATCGTAGTTGAAGTTTTGTATCTCTCTTTGTATCTTTTGAAGTGGTGTTAATAGTTGTGCATTTTTTAGTATTGTTGCCATCATGTAAAGTGATAGGATATTATCTTTTGTATAAAATCCACGATCATAGAGTGTATTGATATCGGTGGTATCAAGTTTACCATAAGATGACAATAGATAAGCACTGTAAAGTCTCTCGAAGTTACTATATTTTTGATGGGTATAAGTTCTTCCTTGTTTGGTGATTTGTGTTAGTGCAGTATATATCTTTTGTAGTGCCTGATCGGGTATGATATAGCCATTTTTATGTAAAGACAGTAGTACATCAGATGCGTATAGTGAAGCATAAGGATTGACCTTTCCATAAGGTTTCCAGTATGCAAAGTCGCCATTGTCTAACTGTACGTTTAGTAGTTTGTCGATTCCCTCTTTGATAAATATCTGTTGATCATGTAGAAGATTTTTACTATAAGTTGTATGATTATCTTTGACAAAAGATTTAAGATATAAAAGAGCCAGCAATCTTGAAGCACTCTGTTCTGTGCATCCATAAGGGTAGTTGATCAAGTCATCAAGTTTTCCTCTAAGCTGGGCAAGGTATGTTTTGCTTAGAGTGATTTTTACTTTTGTTCCTTCTTTGGAGAAGTATTCGTTTGGTACTTTAAGTATCGTTCTTTGATCACTCTCTCCTCTAAAAACTTTGGTTTGTAAGATATTTGCACTATAAACTGGCAACTCTACAGTATGTAAAAAACTTTGTTTATCTGTTGTAGCTGTGATATTACACTCTGCTTTACCTGTTGTATTTGCATGAAGTATTGCGTTGAATTTTTTTGATGTTTTTGGTTCAAGATGTATATTATCAGGTAGATTTGATAGTGTTGCCTGAACTGATGTATTGACATGAAGTTTGATATCAAGTGCTTGTGAGGTTGTATTAAACAGGGTAAGTGGTATATTGATTTGATCATCCACTATTGCAAAACGCGGATAGTCTGGTTTTATAACGATATCATCTTTGATGAGCAGTGGTATAGATGTCGAACCGATGCTATTATCATTGATAGCAGTTGCTGTGATAGTTGCTTTGCCGTTAAATTGTGGTATAGGGATAGTAATAGTTGCAAATCCTTCCTCATCAGTTTGTATCAAATGTGACCAATACATAAATGGTTTAACCCTTTTTGCAGCATTTTTAGGTGCGAGATGTTTTTGTGCCATCATCATTTTTAATGCCCCATCTCCGCCAAATGTCAAAAGATTGCCTTTTGTCCGATAGTACATCAATTGATCATATAGATCATAATAAGCTACTTTTTGAGTAGGTTTTAAAGTAAAAAACTCAAAAGGCTGAGGTGGTTTTTGATCCATGATTTGTAATATACCATTGTCCACAAGAGAGAGTAAGATTTTTGATTTTTTATCACAGTTGACTGAAACTGTGATATTTTCATGAGAGTGAGCGATATGTGGTGTCTGGAGTGATATATTTATTTTATGCTTACTTCGATCTGCTTTGATGAACTTTTCACCCCAGGAGCGAAATGGAATTAGTGTAGCAGGTGTAGCACTGTCACGTACCACACAGGCATCAAGATAAATTCCCTCTTTTAGATCAAAATTAAGAGGAATATCAAGTGCTGCACTTCCATGATCTATGGTGATGACTTTATGATAAAGGACTTTCTCATTTTCAAGTGTCACAAGCAATCTTCCCTGGATGATGGAAGTGTTAAACTGTGCATGTAACATATCTCCTTTTTGATATGGCTTCTCATCTGTTAGAATTTCTATTTTGTTTATTTGATTGGTTGGACCTATGTTATTGTAGTCATAACCTCTGACAGTAAATCTTTGTGACGCACTATGTCCACTTAGAAGATCATCTACTTCAAGGATATAATCTCCACTTGCTTCTATCTTTTGTGTTATAAGATTACCTGCTAAGACTTCAAAACGATTTACTTCCTGGGTCTGTTTTTCCCATTTGTAGTAACCTCTTGTATCATAATAATAGTGCCATATCTCTTTGCTTAGTATGACTTGAAGTGGTCTTTTTATAGTTTGATGTGTTTTTGGATCTAGTAAGATAGTGCTGGCTTTAAGTGTATCTGATTTTTGCATAGTAGGTGTTAGTATATGGACACCTGCCATCTGTGCATAAGGGTATATCGTGACTTTTTTATAAGTTGCTATCTCTTTTCCCTCATCAAAAGTGTGCATACCTACTTGAGCTTCTAAGATGGAAGGTACAACTTGGTTTGTTGCTGTAGGAAAATAGAAGTTTGCTTCTCCTTATTGG
>JALSQA010000076.1 GCA_026985685.1 Campylobacterales bacterium
CAAATTCTTCTCTATATCTATTATAAAGATCGACTCTCTCTTTGACATCTGGAAGTGCTAAAATCTCATCTATCGTATGATCTTTACAATAGTCAATCAAATCCATCATGAGATTGTAATTTGAGATTCTAAATTCTTTAAATCTACCAAGACCTGTTCTGCTATCCATCAAAAAGCTAAGTAAATCCCATCCTTGAGGGTCTACGATATCTCCTTTAGAAAATTGTGCTGCATCTGCTTTATTTGCTGCATCCATCATAGGTCTGAAGTGTTCTGGGAAAGCATCTTCTCCTCCATAGTATTGGTAAACAACTTCTGCTGCAGAAGGAGCTTCTGGATCGATAATATAGTTATCATGTAATTTTGTATTTCGGATAGTTTCACTCAAGTGATGATCAATAACAAGATGTGCATTTTCGACATAAGGCAAATTGGTTGTGATGTCATTTGAAGTGATTTCTACTTTGCCATCTTGCATATCTTTTGGGTGTACAAATTTGATATGATCGATGATGTCTAAGTGTTTTAATAATACGGCACATACTAAGCCGTCCATATCACTACGTGTTACTAATCTGTATTTTTTGTTCATGTTTGTCCTTTGTGATGGTATATCTATAAATCGGCATTTTGTAGTAAAAAAATAGATATAATGTAGAAAAATAATATCTATTTTAATGTATGTTACGATGTGACTAGCGTTGATTCTTTTGCAACGTTTGGTAAGGGTGGTGAAAAATAATACCCTTGTGAATAATCCACTCCAAGGTCATTAACTATATGAAAAATCTCTTCATTGTGTACAAATTCAGCAACTGTTTTGCAGCCTAGTTTTTGTGCTAGTGATACAATAGTCTCGACAATTTTTATACTATTTTGATCGTTGTCTAAATTTTTTATAAATTGCCCATCTATTTTTATGATATCTGCTTTGATTGTTAAAAGTCTGCTTAGGTTTGATGCTTCAGCACCAAAGTCGTCTATAGAGATTTTAAAACCTAATTGTTTCAGCTCTTGAAATTGTTTTAGTACGTTATCTGCATCAATAGATGTGATATTTTCTAAAACTTCTAAATATACTCTTTGTGGCTGAATATTGTATTTTTCTAGTTTGTGTTTTAAAAATGGGATAAGATAATCATCTTTTAAATCATCTTCGGTGATATTGATAGAAAAATCTATATCATTTTGACTAAAAAGTTTAAAACTTTTTTCGATGACAGTTTTTGTGATAGAAGGGAGTAAGCCTCTTGATTTTGCAGCATTTAGAAACATAAAAGGAGCGATAACTTTATCCTTGTCTATGGCTCTGACAAGACATTCGTATTTTTGGATACTTTGTGTTTTATTGCATATTATGGGTTGGTAATATACTGCTAATTTGTCATTGACGATTACTGATTTGATAATCGCATTCCAGTAGAGATTGTTTTTTTGCATCTCTTCTCGTTGTTTATTTGGTGTATAAAGTTTATAATGGTTCATGCTATTTTGCATAATCTCTTGCAAAATAGTATTTGCCTGTATGATTAGTTTGTTGCTTTTGTGTCTTGAAATACCTGTTGAAAAAGATATAGAGATTTCGAGTTTATTTATAGTAATAAAAGTATTTTCAAAGAGAGATTTGATAGATTGAGCAAGATGTATATCCCGATCATTTTTTAACTTTTTAATCAAAAATGCAAAATTTGCACCATGAATGTGATAGAGTGTAGCTTCCTGATTTGTAAATTGAGATAAGATATTGGCACATTGGGATATGAGAACTTGTGAAAACTCTTGACCATAAGTGTTTTCTATCGTAAGATAATCATCAATACATAAAGATAATAAAGCAATATCATCATCACATAAGGCGATTGTTTCTTCTAATGCCAGAGTATTTGGTAATTTTGTTAAAGGGTGTGTATGTAATTGATCAGATAACAAAACTTGCTGTTTTTTTATCTCTTGATTTGCATTTTTTAAGCTATCTAAATTTTTATGTTGTTGTTTAACGGCTATAAGATTATAAATCATCATGGTTGTATAAAAGAAAATTGCCATGGCAAATTCACTTGGCTTTATATAAAGATTCACAAAAGGAGTAAAATACAAAAAAGATAGTGTAGATATAGTTGTGATATAAGTAATAAGCCCCGCTTTTTCACCTTTAATCATAAAAGCAACAGTTAATAAAAGAGCGTACCATAAAAATTTTGTATGATCATCGTGCATAACTATTGTGATGGCAGTAAACGCTAAAAAAGAGATACCGAGAATAAATGTAGATACAATATTAAAATATTTTTTTTCTTTTCTTAAATAAAATAGTCCAAACACAAATGAAGTACAAAGAATTGCATCAACCATTGCAGGTACTGTTTCACTTAAATATAAACGTATTATTGATGCAGAAAATGTTATCAAAATACCTACGATAAGCATTGTATTTATAAATTTAAATCTATATTTTAAAAGTGTTTCATCATTACCAAAATGAAAGTTACTCGTTAATATATTATCTAAATTTATCATCTATCTTGCCTTTTATACTTAGAGAGATATTGCTCTTGTCCGTATATCGGCTAAATAGTATGGTTTTTTAGCTATTAATCTCTTCTTTGATTATTTTTGCCAGATTTTGTATCTTATTTATTTTGTCATTGTAAGTTAGTGTATTGTCTAGCATTATAGCTACAAAGGCACTTCCTACGATTACACCATCAACGCCTTTTGCTTTTTGTTTAGCGGTTTTTTCATTGACACCAAAACCTATATATATGTCAGTTTTTGTTGTTTGACGAATATTGTTGATAACTTGTGTTAAGTCTTCACTTTGACTTGAACCTGTTATACCTGCGTATGCAACTAAATAAATAAATTTTTGAGCATTCTGCAAAACAGTCTTTATGCGTTCTTTTGAGTCAGTAGGTGCTACAAAATCAATCAATGCTAAATTTTGATTGTGAAATATATCTTTATATGCTGATGCTTCTTCATGTGGTAAGTCAGGAATAATAAATCCATTTACTCCTAGCTCTTTTGCTAAGTTAACAATATTTGGGATTTTTTGGTGATAAAAAGAGTTAAAGTATCCCATCCAAAGCGTATCTATCTCTTTTGCAATTAGTTTAGAAACATTAAATAAATGTTGCATCTTAAATCCTTGTTGCAAAGAGAGTAAATTCGCTTTCTCAATGACAGGACCATCAGCAACAGGATCAGAAAAGGGTACACCAAGCTCAAGTATATCTGCACCACCTTCTTTAAGTGCCATTGCCACATCTTCTGTAAAGTCTAAATCTGGATATCCAGTCGTAATATAAGCAACAAGTTTTTTCAAAATAACTCCATAGTATAGTAATAGTAAAAATTATATCAAAAATAGTTGTAAAGATTACTCCAAAATATTTCAAAATGTCATAGAATTGTTTTTACATTAAATTTTGGGTAAAATATATTAATTACATAAACCTTAAAGAGGATATGATGAGTATTCATACTAAAAAGATAGAAAAAAAGGTAACTGTTTCAACGATTCGTAATATGAAATCAGTAGAACCTATCACTATGATAACTGCATATGATACATTATTTGCCAAGTTATTTGATGGAAAAGTAGAGATGATTTTGGTAGGGGATAGCCTTAATATGAGCTTTTCAGGTAAGCCTGATACACTATCTGCAAACATGGAGATGATGATTTATCATACCAAAGCTGTATGTAATGGTGCAAAACTGCCATTGATTGTATTTGATATGCCCTTTGGTTCTTATACTACAAAAGATAGAGCACTGAAAAATGCTACTAGAGTTTACCGGGAGACGGATGCACAGGCTGTGAAGATTGAAGGTGGAAAAGAACGTGCAAAAATCATCAAAACGCTTACAAATAACTCTATTGCTGTTGTGGGTCATATTGGTTTGATGCCCCAGTTTGTGCGAAGTGAAGGTGGATATAAAGTCAAAGGAAAAAATGAAAATAATATTAAAGCATTGGTAGAAGATGCTATTGCCATAGAAAAAGCAGGAGCATTTGCTCTTGTTGTTGAGGGTGTTAAAAGTGAAGCTGCAAAAGCGATTACAGATGCCGTATCTATCCCGACAATTGGTATAGGAGCGGGTATAGATACTGATGGTCAAGTGCTAGTATGGAGTGATATGTTTGGATTTTTTGAAGATTTTAAACCTAAATTTGCCAAACAATACCTTAATGGAGCAAAACTTATTAAAAATGCATTAGACGAGTATGTTGATGAAGTAAAAAATAGAAAATTTCCTACAGATGAGTTTACCTACTAATGGAACGTATAGTTGAAGTTGAAAAACTAAATTTTGAAAACGAGTATGAATTAACACTTCGTCCAAGCGATTGGAATGAATATATCGG
>JALSQA010000077.1 GCA_026985685.1 Campylobacterales bacterium
GTATTTAGTTCATGTGTAGTATCTTTGATAAAATAATCTAAAAGTTTTAAACTTTCACGCATAGGTTTTAACATCATTCGTAACAAAAAATAACCAACAAACAAAAGTAATAAAAAGAGTGTCCCACCAATGACTATCATTTTTGATTGAATCATATTGAACCAATGAACATTTTCATCGATCTCTATCACGACATACATCGCACCAAGATAATAAGATTCTAATAATCTAACATAATGTATATTTCCATTAAGTGTATAAAGAGTTTTATCAAGGTTGACATTTTCTTCATGCAAAGTTGTAAAAATTAATTTTTTGTCACTATCATAAATAGCAGAACGAAAATGTGCAAATCTAGGATATGTTTTATCTTCATCAAAATGTTCATGAAGATATTTAAGTCTTGATATAAATTTAAAAGAGTCATTTTGCAATATATTTGTTTTTCCCTCTAACATCAACTCTTTTTGCAAACTATAATAAATATATGCAGAAAAGCCTAAAATGATAATTGAAAAGAATGAATACAACAAAAAAAATGAAAAAAGTGTTTGTTTTTCACTCTTGTATGAATTTATAGCCTTGTTTTTTGATACTAACAATTTTATCTTTTCCTAATATTTTACGCAGATTTTTGATATATGTACGAAGTGATGCTTCAGAAGCATTTTCATCATAATCCCATACTGTATCATAAATACGTTCATGAGAAAGAATTTGATTTTGATTTTGTAAAAAAAGCTTCAATAACTTAGACTCTTTTTTATTTAATGCTATCTCTTCACCATCAACATATAGTACATTTCCTTCAACATCATACGCAATATGTGAATTTATCTCTATCTTATCATTGCTAGTATGAAAAAAGTCACGCTTTAAAATCGTTTGCATTCGCATTGACAACTCTTTTAATGCAAACGGTTTTCTTATATAATCATCACAGCCACTCTCATATCCCTGGCTTAAATCATCTATAGAATCCAAAGATGTAATAAATATAGCAGGTGTAGTAATCTGGCGGACACGAACTTCTTTTAATAAATCAAATCCATTCATATTTGGCACTTTGACATCAAGTAACAAAATATCAAATGTATTTTCATAAATTGTATCTAATGCACTCTCACCATCTTCTACACTAACAACTTCATAACCTTGTTCTTGCAAATATTCACTTACTGTCTCATTTAGTGTGATATCATCTTCAAGCAATAATACTTTCTTTTTTTGCATTTGTCACTCTCATTTTAATATTTGACAAAGATTATGATAGCATAAAATATATTTGGTATAATATAGATATAATTAAGAATGAAGAAGGATTACACATAATCTATCAATCAAAAAAAGCTTTCACACTCTTTGAATTAATGGTTGTCGTATTGATAATCGGCATCGTTTATGGATTAGTTCTTGGTAAATTCAATCCTAAGCAATATGTTCAACTTGCGACTTTTAAAACTCTCAAAAGTGCTATTATTGCAAAATGGAAAGAGGGAGATCGTATTGACTTGTATCTCTATGATAATTGTAAAAAAAGTGCTCTATTCAAAAATGGTGAATATCAAGAAAAAATGACAATTAATATCAAACCAAAAATGTTTTCAGATATCACTGTTTACAAAACAGATCCGTTTGAACATGAGAGAAAAATTGATTTTGTACCAATAGTCATAGATAATAAATTACAACCTGTATGTTTTCAATTTACATTATATCCTAATGGAAGCTCTTCAAATTATATTGTCAAACAAAAGGAACAATATTTTGTTTTTCATCCCTACTTTGAAGATGTAAATGAGACTGAGACATTGGAAGATGCACTTGAAGATTTTACACATCAAAAACAAAAAAAGATTTCTAGTTATGAATAGTAAAGCTTTTACACTCATTGAAGTGCTTGTTTCTATTACAATACTGGCAGTTGTTGCAACAGGTTTATTTAAAATAAGCCTCAACAGTAAAGCAAACTTCGAATATTTATACAAAAAATCACAATTTGACAGATTAAGCTCAATTGCTTTTATGCATAACGATCAAAAATTCCACCACAAAGAAAAATCTTTATATGATTTTTTGAGAGAAAGTTATACCATTAAAGATGATGAAATACGCCAATACTTTAAAAAAATTAAAGTCTCTTATTCTCAAGAAGAGTATAGTACACTCTCTTTGGGAGATAGTAGTGATACTGAAAACATCGATGAAACTAATTCCCAGGATCAAGAAGGAGATATTATTCCAAATATTACTTTTGTATTTGATAAAATCACAATATCAAATAAAAATCAATCTACGTATGCTTATAAAATTTATATGAGAGAATAATGAAAAAAGCTTTTACTTTGATAGAACTAGTTATCTCAATTTTTCTTTTGGGATTAATCGTCTATTTTTTATATTCTGCTGTTGCAAACCTACAAAAATCAAACAGAATTTTTGAACATAAAAGTCAAAATGCTTTTAAAAACCAAAAAATCCTTTCACTCCTTGAAAAAGATATATTTTATGCAAAAAATTTAAATATATCAGGTCATCAAAATACATTAGTTCATATGCAAACAGCAAATACTATCTTTGACATAGATCATCCTTATGTCACATGGTTTATCAAACCTGATCTTCAAAAACTTGTACGCTTTGAATCTACACTACCTTTTAAAAATATGAATGTTAGAAATAGTGCTTACTACCATATGAGTATCATTTCAAAAGAGTGTGAAAAATTCAAAATCCACCAATCAAAGAAAAAAGATACAATTTTAATATATTTGAAGTTTAAAGATGAAGAGCCATTGGTATTTGAATTTTATAAACCATTACAACCAATAAAGAAAAAGAAAAAATCAACTACGAAAACAGGAAAAAACAACACTGTTCCCGCAGTTAGCAATAAATAAAATTATTTATTTTCTGCCGTTGTATCAGTGATGTCATCACTTTTGTGTGTGATACTAGGACCAAATACTTTTTTGATAACTGTTTTTAAACCTTTTTCATTATCTTCATACTCTCTTTCTGCCTCTTGCATAGAAAGTTCCCATCCTTGTGCAAAACCAGGAGCTTTAAGCATCATTTTACGAAGTGCAGAATCATAGATATTTAAAAGTCTAAGCTCATTACGACCTGGTTTTTGACCAAGTGTTTTAACAGTGACACGAAGATTTTCATTCTCTTTTTTCAACTTATCAAAATCTTCTTCTAACTTTTGACTTCCTTGTTGTGTTAGTTTCATTTGACGTTCAAGATGATTTTTATACTCTTTTAGCTCTTTTTTATAAAATCGTACTGTAAAAAAGCTTTTTATCATCCATAATATGACACCAATTACTATACCAATAGCCAATGATACATAATCTATATGTAAATTTTCCATATTCACTCCCATAATATTTTAAACCGTAGTGTATCATTTTCTATCTATTATGTAAAGATAATATACAAAGAATTAAATAAGAAAATTACAAAAGTATATGAAAGAAACAAGTAGATAAGTGGCGCGCCCTGCAGGAGTCGAACCTGCGACCTTTGGTACCGCAAACCAATGCTCTATCCAGCTGAGCTAAGGGCGCCTGATTAAAGAAAAGTGATTGTATACAAAAAGAACTTAAAATTTAAGAAATATATGTACCAAAGATCTATTTTTATTTGAAATAAAGGGCAATATTTATTCAACTTAGCTACGGCTAGGTTTTCATAAATCTCTTGCAAAATCTTACATTTTCAATGCCCATTATGAATACTTAGGGTTTTTAGAGCTCCCCTTAATATATTTGTAAAATTTTTTTTGCTATTATCATCTTATGTTTAATATATTTTTCCAAAATGAGGCGACATGATAGATAATAAATTGATATTTCCAACAATACTTTTATTGCCAATCATCAGTTTTGCTAGTATAAGTCCTGAACAATGCGGAACTTTTTATGATACTCTAACAGGAAAAATAGACAAATCAATTAGAGTCTATAAATGTAATACAACACCAATAAACCATACACTTTTAAAAAATAGATATATAGAAAATTATAAACAAATATTTGAACAAATTCAAGTTAAATATAATAAACAATTTTTCAATAATTTCTTCGTCAAAAAGATATTAAATGACACATATATCAATAAGTACACTCTTACATATATTATCTACCAAGAAAATAATCTATTTACTAATTCCATATCATCAAAAAAGTTATCAAATGTAAAAAGTTATATCACCTCTGTAAAAATAGGCGGAGAACATATAGTACTTTACCACATTCCTTGTAATTCCAGGAATATCTACAATAAATTGAAAAAAAAACTACAAAAAATTCAAACTTTCAAAGAACTAAAACAATTTTTGACAAAAATAGCATCC
>JALSQA010000078.1 GCA_026985685.1 Campylobacterales bacterium
GCACTTAATCCTTCATTGTCTGTTACTTCCAGTGTTAAAGTATGAGTTCCAACACCTAAACTACTTAAAGAGATAGTTGCACTATTAGATAAAACTGTTGCACCCTCTTTCCATGTATAAGTTATGATATTTCCATCTTTATCAAAACTTGTGATACTTCCATCAAGAGTAATATTTTCACCTTGCGTCATAGTTTTATCTGCCCCTGCTGATGCAATAGGTGCGTCATTAACAGGATTGATAGTAAGTGTGAGTGTTGCACTATCAGAATCAATCAATGTATCATTTACTTTATATGTAAAACTATCCTCACCAAAATAATCTGCATTAGGCATATAGTGTACAAGATTGTTTGCTATTGTATAACTGCCGTGACTTGGCTGTGTCACGATAGCAAATGTAAGAGGGTCTCCATCGCTATCATTGCCTTGTAGTGTGATATCAACACTATTATCTTCATCTATTGTGATATTTTGATTAGTGACTGTCGGTTTTGTATTTGGTTTTTTGATGACATTTATTGTTGTTGTCTTTGTTAAAGAATCACGTTTTCCATCATTTACAAAATAATTAAAACTATCACTACCCAAATAGTCATTTTGTGGAGTATATGTAAAAGTATCATTAGAAAGAGTTACACTCCCATGACTTGGTTGCTGGATATGAAAAGTTAGTGTATCATTATCACTATCATAAGCATCTAGTTGTGCCGATAAAGTTTGATTTTGTATAGTAGAGTATGTTTTATCATAAGCTATAGGTGTATGATTAGTTGCTGCTACATCTATTTGCACAGTTGCCGTATTTGAGTCTGCTTTTGAGTCACTGACTTTATATGTAAAAAAATCACTTCCGCTAAAACCATTTTGAGGAGTATAGAGAATTTTTTCATTTTGTTGAGCCAATGTACCATGACTTGGTTGATTTATGATTATATAGGTTAAATTATCACCATCAATATCCTCACCATTGAGAGTAACTGGGGTGATATTTTGATCTGTTGTCTCAATGGATAAATCTTTAGCAACAGGAGCATCATTTGCAGGTGTGACATGAAGTGTATATGTTGCCAAATTTGAGTCTATCTTGCCATCATTTAATTTATATAAAAAGCTATCTTCTCCATTGTAGTTGGCATCTGGTGTATATACAAATTTTACTGCACTTCCTGTAAGAGTACCGTGTTTTGGTAATGAAACCAATATATATGAGAGAGAATCTCCATCACTGTCACTACCGATAAATGAACCGCTCACACTTGAATCTTCTGCTACATTTAATGTCAAATCTTGTGCTTTTGGAGCATGATTTTGTGTAGCTTTTGTTTCTATGGAAACTGATACTTCATCTTTGAAAACTCTTCCAAATTTATCCTCAGCTTCTACACTAAAATGATGATCTCCTGCACTTAAGTTTTGAAGTGTTAATTGTTCACTTTGGCTAAGGATATTACCAGCTTCACGCCATTTGTAGTGCTTGATCTTAAGTTGATGATCATTCATACTTGCCATTAGGGTCACTTTATCACCTATTTTGACATGCTGGTCATCACCAGCTATCACTTTTGTAGTTAATTCTTTAGGCTTAGTGGTAGATTTATGTGTATCAACCCCACTTCCACAACCTATCAGTATAAATATCATGCTCACATACAATGGAAAATATTTCATCACTATTCTCTCTTTTTATTTCTTTGAATTACTCTTATATCGTCACAATATCCATACAAAAGACTTTTTTATAACAATTTTGGTACAAATTTTGCTCAATCGGTAACATGAAGAGATTAAAATCATTTTTGGGTATGCTCTTAATGAGCGTTACGATTATCATTGTTTTTGGATTGTTAGCACTTATCAACCCAACACCACTAGATAAAATCAACAACACTCTAAGTGACACTGCATTTGTTTTTCATAAGCCAAAACCAGCAGATAAACGTATCATTATCGTAGATATTGATGAAAAGTCTCTTAAAAGTCTTGGACAGTGGCCATGGAGTCGTAATAAAATTGCTAAAATACTCACCAATCTCACCAAAGCTGGTGCAGCAGTCATAGGATTGGATATTGTCTTTGCGGAAAAAGACAACAGTTCACCTATCAATATCGCAAAACAGGCAAATATACCAATAAATACTCTTGATGATTATGATAAAATCTTAGCCGATACACTTACAAAAACTCCTGTAATAACAGGTTTTATTTTTGATTTAGAACACAAAAATACTAATACTGCTCCAAATAGTAATGCTTTATATATACAAAGAGGAAAAGATGAACAAAATTGGCTATTAGAGGCTAAGGGTGTCACACCAAATATACCTATCATTCAAAATAATGCACTAGCAAGTGGTAGTTTTAACACTATTCCAGATGATGATGGTGTTGTCAGACGTGTACCTCTGCTTTTTTCTTATGATGACAGCATATATCCTTCCTTATCTTTTGAAATGATTCGCTCTCTTTTAGGTAGTAAACGTGTTGATATCCTTTATGATGAAAATGGTATTAGTAACATTAAAGTCGCTGATTTAACAATTCCAAGTGATCGTCATGGTAGATTGTATGTTAATTATCACGGTGGAGCAAAAACATACAGATACATCAGTGCTGTTGATATTTATAACAGCAACTTCAATCAAAAAGATATCCAAAATAATATCATCATCATCGGTACTTCAGCTGTTGGTCTACTGGATCTTAGATCCACCCCTTTTTCTAATGCCTACCCAGGAGTAGAAGTTCATGCAAATGTCATCGACAATATCATAAATCAAGATTTTATCCAAGTACCTTCGGATAATATTGCCAGAACATTGACACTCATTGCTATATCTGTCATAAGTACAGCATTGATTATCATGTTTACTTCACCTGTTGTCTCTTTTTTCTTAAGTATTGGTTTTTTAGCACTTTTAGAAACTTTCTTGTATCAAACACTCTTTAAAGAGCATATACTTTTAAATTTTGCTTATCCTATTTTGGCAACACTTTCTACAATTTTTATACTCTCATTTGTGAAAATTTATAAAGAATATAAACAAAAAGAGTTAATCAGTGCAAAATTTGCCAAAAAAGTATCTCCTCAGGTTGCAGCACAACTTATGAAAAATTCCAAAGATATATTTACCACATCACAAGAGGAGATCACGATATTTTTCAGTGATATCAGAAACTTTACTACTATTTCAGAATCTTTTGAAAATCCAGAAAAATTGATAAACTATTTAAATACCTATATGTCACCGATGAGTGAAATCATCATAGAAAAAGAAGGAACAATCGACAAATATATAGGTGATGCAATCATGGCATACTGGAATGCCCCACTTCGTGTTCAAAATCATGCCGACAAAGCACTAAGTGCAGCCATAGATCAAATAAATCATCTAAAAAAGTTAAACCAAACCCTTCAAAAAAATGCATATCCGCCGATAGATATAGGAATAGGAATCCATACAGGATTGGCAATCGTAGGTGAGATGGGAAGTCAAGGCAGAAGTGATTACACTGTTATAGGTGATAGTATCAATCTTGGCTCTCGAATAGAGGGATTGTGCAAAACCTATGGTGCAAAAATTTTAATATCAGGAAAAAGTAAAGCTTTATTGCAAAATGAATATCGTATAAGAGAAGTAGACTTAGTACAGGTAAAAGGCAAAAATCAGGCAGTCATGATTTATGAAGTTTTAGGTTACGGTCGTTTTGAGGGTAAAGAAAAAGAGCTTCACAAACTCTACTTATATGCCAAAAGACTTTACAGTGAAGCAAGATTTGAAGAATCTTATAAACTCTTTGCACAAATCAATAAACAATACCCGCATAAACTTTATGCTCTATATATGCAAAGATGTAAAGATTATCAAAACAAGAAGATAAAGGACTTTGATGGAATCCATCGATTTACTACAAAATGACGTACGCCTTTTAGGAACAAGTGGTTCAAAAACAAAAGAGTGCGGTACAAGTTGTTTACAAGTATCAGAAAATATCATCATAGATGCCGGAAATATCATCCAGACATTGGGGGATGATGCAATCAATATAGAGCATATCTTTTTGACACATTCACACTTAGATCATATCATAGATATAGCTTTTTTGGTTGAAAACAATTACCATAAACTAACAAAACCTATCAAAATCTATGCTCTTGAAAGTACACTAAAAGCTATCAGTGATCATCTGTTTAACAATACTATATGGCCAGATTTTACAGAGATAAAATTAAAAAATTCAAATAAATCTGCTATACAATTACATCCAGTTGAGTTAGGAAAAACTTATGATTTTAACGATGTAAACATCAAAGCCATAGAAGTATGTCATA
>JALSQA010000079.1 GCA_026985685.1 Campylobacterales bacterium
CGCTGTAAGTATGGTTTTTGTTTTTACGATTTTTTATGCTCATTTTAAAAAGCGTAAAGATATCCTCTCCCTCTTTGTGGATAAACGCTTACATAAAGATGAAATAGAAAAAGATAAAGAACTTTATAAAAATTAGACAGATATACTACTTAAGTCATAGCTTTCTACACAAATATTTCCCAAACTTCTGGTGCCCAAGCTGAAGCTTGGGCACCAGAAAGGATTAAATTTATATGCTACTTTAGTTGCATTTCTTTTGTCAATCCTTTGGTATAATTACACTAAGTTTAGTCATATAGACTAAATAAAATTAATAATAAAGGAGATAACATGAGAGTAACAAGATATAATCCATTTAATGATTTCCAAGATGTAAGGCGTAGTTTTGATTTGCTGAACAATATCTTAAATAGTGTAGAACAAAAAAGTGATGAAGGTGCATTAGCTGCATTTATCCCTGCTGTAAATACACGAGAAGGTGAGTATGCCTATCATGTAGAGGTAGATTTACCAGGTATTAAAAAAGAGGATATTGATATCAATGTTGAGGGAAATGTATTGACTATTTCTGGAGAGAGAAAAGTCAAAGATGAAATCAAAGAAGATGATTACTATAAAATAGAAAGTAAATATGGTAAATTCTCAAGAAGTTTTACTTTACCAGAAAAGGTGGATGTTGAAGATATTCATGCCGAATCTGGTGATGGTGTGTTGGAGATTATTATCCCAAAACTAAAAGAAGTTGAGAAAAAACCTAAAAAAATTAAAATCAAATAACAGGAGGAGATGATGGACATCGTTAAAACAGCTAAAGAAGTTGGTACACAAGTCGAAGAGAAGTTAGAACATGGGCTTGAAGTTACCAAAGAAGCGTTAAGTAATGTAGCAAGTCATCTTCCTTTTGCGAATCTTGCAAAAAAAGGAAATGATGTATTTGCCGTTGAGATAGATTTACCAGGTGTAAAAAAAGAGGATATTGATTTAAAGATAGAAGACAATAGACTCATAGTCAATGCCAAGCGTGAAATGAAAAAAGAGGTCAAGAGAAAAGATTATTATCTATGTGAAAGTAATTTTGGACATATCTCACGTGTTTTTGTTTTGCCAGAGGGTATAGACAAAGATAAAATCGATGCAAAATTAGAAGATGGAAGGCTCTATATTCGTCTTGAAAAAGAGGAGTCTAAAAAAGCAAAAAGTATTGCTGTAAAATAAGAGCCTAGCAATACCATTAAGCTAAGGATTTTACGTATATTGGAAGCGGAGACTTTAGTCCTCAAATGCGCAGGAAAAGCCTTCTGTTTCCAAGTAAGTATTATGTATTAAGTTTTAAAATTATCTAGTGTAGTCATAAGTTCTTTTGATGAGCTTTTTATAGCTTGAGTAGTTTCTCCCACAACTTCAACTTTTGTATTGTTTGTTGTGCTTAGTTGAATAATTTCTTTCATATGTTTTTCAAAAAGTTGCATACTTTTTGCTGATTGTGAAACTGTTTTGTCTGTATTTTCTATGTTTGTGTAAATGCCATCCATATTATGGCTTATTTGATCCATGTCTTCTTGAATACGATCTGTATTTGAAATCAGTGAATCAATATTACTTATGTTTGAGTTCATGTCTTGACTCGCATCTAAAATTGATTGTACGATGACACTTATTGTAGCATTAATTTCTACAAGAGATTTTTGTGTTTTTTCTGCAAGTTGTCTTACCTCATCAGCAACAACAGCAAATCCTCGACCATGTTCTCCTGCTCTGGCTGCCTCGATAGCAGCATTGAGTGCTAAAAGATTAGTTTGATCTGCTATATCTCCGATAATTGAGAGTACGCCTTTGACTTGCTCAGCATCAGTAGATAAGTTGTTTAATTTATCTGCTAGGTCTTGTTCTACATGGGCATTTGCCTGTATTTGTGAAATAGTATTTGATATAACTTTTTTAGCTTCTTCTACTTTTTGTTTTGCATGTTGTGTTTGTATCTTGGTGTCAGTGGCTTCTTCTTGCGTTTGTAAAAGTTTTTGTTCTAATTCTTTACTACTTTTACTGATAGAGTCTACAACATTTGTTTCATTTTGAATATTTTCAGATATACTTTCAAATGTTTTTACAAGATTATTTGATATTTTCTCATTTTCATGTGCACTGTTTTTAGCTTGAGATAGTGCTTCTTTTATAGAAGTAACAAGATTTCCTAAAGATTTTTGTATTTGGCTAAATTCATCTGTTGAAGTTACTTTCACTTCTTTTGAAAAATCTTTTTGATTTGCAATCGTGTCTATAGTTGTTCTGAGATTTTTGATACGTTGATCTATATCTCTTCTAATTATAAATGTTAATACAGAAGCGAATAATATAATAATCATGCCCCCAAATGCTGCACTCATAGAGGAGGAAGAGAGTGTTGAAATTTTATTTGTAATCTCTTTTGCAATTTTATCATCGACTTGTTTTAAAAGGTTTATTTTTTGTGTAATAGTTTTAAACCAATGAACAGAATCTACACCAAAATTACCAATATTTGCATTTTTATTTGCGATTGCCCGTAGTCTGTTAACTTCTTGCACTGAAGGATCTTGCATTTTTTTATTGTAAAAAGAGACAATATCTTTACTCGATATACTTTTAAATGTATCTATGTAAGCAGATTGTAGTGAAACTAGTTTGACAAATTTTTGATAAAAACCTTTTGGAAAACTGTTTTTTGCAAATACTCCAGATAGTACAGCTCTCTCAATACCTGCACGTTCTTTTGCTTTTAAAAAACTTGTGTAACCCACTAACATTTTTGTGATTTCATTTGAGGGTGATTGTTTGGCTACTTCTCCAACTGCATTTAACATAGCTTTGTTCATGTTTGAATAGTATGTTACTGTATCTTTTAATTGGATAGATTGTGTTGTGATAAGAGTTCTTTTTGTTTTTAATTGAGATAGAAAGTCATTTATCTTTTGTGTATGTTCTTTTAATTTATCATAATCACTAAAATCAAAATTTTTAATAAATGATTCAAATTCAGCTCTTCTTTTATCTGTTAATTCTCTTTGTTTGGGAAGTAAGTTTTTAAATTTTTGTCCATGACTGCCTACATAACCTGCACTCATTCCTCTCTCTTTTTGTGTTTCATGAATGAGAAGACTTATCTTTTTACTATATGAGACAAGATTTTGTGTTCGTTCTAGTTCATTTTTATAGTTAAGACTATGTATAGTCTGTTCAGTAGTAAAATAAACCAGAGCAAGTAGTGGTACTATTGATAATAGTAACAGTTTAGTTTTTATGGATAAGTTTTTCATGAATATATACTCCTTTTTTCATATATTATGATGTATATCGACTTAGTTATGTTTATATTTAGGAAAAATTATGTTTTTGTTAAAAAGCCTATCCATGGTAGAATAAACTATATATATTAAGGAGTTTTGGTGTTGTTTGGTAAGATTGATTATATAAATTTAGCACCATTTCATGTGTTTTTAAAGCGTTATATTCAAAATTCTCAACTTAAACAATCTATCGAATATAAGAAAAGTTATCCTTCAAAAATCAATTCTTTATTTAAAAAACGTAAAATAGATGCTGCTTTTATCTCTAGTATCGAGAGTAAAAGAGGAAATTTCACCTGTTTTAATGCAGGGATTATTGCTCATAAAGAGATTAGAAGTGTATTAGTAAAAAAAGGCAAATATTCTAAAGATTCAGAATCTGCTACATCTAATGCCTTGGCAAAAGTATTGGGCATTGATGGTGAGGTGATTATTGGAGATAAAGCACTTCGTGTCTATATTGAAGATAAAGAGTCTTATATAGATTTAGCACAAAAATGGTACTTAAAAAATCATTTACCTTTTGTATTTGCACGATTTTGTGTTAGTAAAAATAGATGTTATTATCAAAAACTTATAACTGCTTTTTTGCAAAAAGAAGTTAAAATACCATATTATATTGCAAAAAAATATGCTAAAAAAAGAGATATACCACTTTTTGAGATGAAGGCTTATTTGAAATTGGTACATTATGATATGGATTATAAGTCACAAAGAAGTTTGCGTAAGTTTTTAAAACAGGTATGATATGAGGAGTTTTAAATGATACCAGAAGAGATACAACAATTTTCAGAAGTTCGTGCAAAAGCAAGGGCTTATTTTTGTTATCTGTTAAACCGTACAATTCCAAACTATTTACCTAATCCATCTTTGGATGTAATCGTTAGAGGTTTAAAAAATATAGAAAAAGAGTTGCCAAACTTTCAATCTGTTTATGTGCTTGATTCAAAAGGCATACAAGTGATTCATAACTTGTCTCCGAATCCAGAATATCGTGTA
>JALSQA010000080.1 GCA_026985685.1 Campylobacterales bacterium
ATGGCAGGTGGTTTTGGTACACGTATTCAGCCACTCACCAACACTGTTCCAAAACCGATGTTGCCTATTGTAAATATTCCTATGATGGAGCATATCATTGTTAAACTGAGGCGTAGTGGTATCGATGAGATTGTGATTTTGCTCTATTTTAAGCCTGAAGTAATACAAGAGTATTTTGGTGATGGTTCAAAATGGGGTGTAAAGATCATATACGCTTTGCCTGATGATGATTATGGTACAGCTGGTGCGGTAGGATTTGCAAGGGAGCATTTGGATACTACTTTTATGATTGTCAGTGGAGATTTGGTAACTGATTTTGATTTTGATGAGATTATCGCATTTCATCGTGATAAAAAAGCCAAGCTTACTATCACACTCACACCAGTAGAAGATCCTTTACAGTTTGGTGTCGTTATCACTGATAAACAAGGGCATATTGAACGATTTTTGGAAAAACCTAGTTGGGGTGAAGTCTTTAGTGATACGATCAATACAGGGATCTATATCATTGAACCGGAAATTTTAGATTATATCCCTCCTAATGTTTCATACGATTTTTCTAAAGACTTATTTCCAAAACTGATGGAAGAAAAGATCACACTATGGGGATGTGAAGCCCTGGGATATTGGCGTGATGTTGGTAATCCTATCAGCTACCGTGAAGTCCATCATGATATATTTGAAGGGAAGGTAGCATACGATCTGCCTGAAGAATGTAGTCAAAATGATCATGTACATTTACCTCCATCCGTGACAACTATAGGAACAGTAATCATCGCAAAAGGTGCTTCAATAGGTGAAGGTGCTGTTTTAGAAAACTGTGTGATAGGACGTGATTGTACTATCGGTAAGAATGTCATGCTCAAAGATGCAATACTTTGGGATCGTGTAGATATCGGGAAGATGAGTCGTCTTAGAAATGTTGTAGTATGCAATGACACACAAATTGGTGAGTATTGCAATATCAAAGAAGGTGCGGTGATAGCAGAGTTTTGTCAGATACAGCAAAGTGTCAGAATGATCAAAGATGTGACAATCTGGCCTCATAAAGTGATCGAAAAAGATGCGATTGTCAGTAGCAACGTGGTATGGGGAGAGATGTATAAAAGCTCTTTATTTCACAAAGGAAAAGTAATCGGTTCTGCAAATGTTGAGCTTACCGGTGAAATGGCAGTCAAGATTGCCGAAGCATTTGGAACGATTTTACAAGAAGGTTCTACTGTTTATGTCTCTCGTGATTATCACCCTTCCTCTCGTATGCTTAAACGTTTTGTTTTAGGAGGTCTTTTATCAACTGGTGTCAATTGTGTAGATATTCAAGCAATTCCTAGCAATGTAATGCGTCATGAACTATTTAAAAATGAAGATATAGCAGCGGGGATACATATCCGACACTCTGTAAGTCACATGAATAAAACAGAGATAGTCTTTTTTACTCATGAAGGAATGTTGATAGATACCAATCTCGCCAAGAGTATAGAACGGATTTTTTTCAGAGAACAGTTCCGTCGTGTGAATCCTTCTAGAGTAGGTAAAATTCGTGAAGTATATGATATGAAACTAGCATACAAAAACGATGTACGTGCCCTTATCTCAAAAGAGATTTTTGCTGGAAGTGATTTCAAGATAGTAGCCAACATGCTCCATGGAATGGTTAGTGATATCTATCCTGCACTACTTGATACACTAGGTATAGACAATATCATGATCAATGACTATGTCAGTAGTAAAAAACTTGAAAAGATTACCTCAAAAAATCAGATTGAAGCTAAAAAAGAACTCTCTGATATCGTAAAAGCTTTGAAATTATGTGTAGGAATCATGCTCTATCCAAATGGACAAAGGCTTGATGTGATTGATGACAGAGGTGAAATATTACCAAGAGAAAAAGTTTTGATGGCAATATTATATATGTTACATTTACACGATACCAAAGTATATAAGATATTTTTACCTGCTTGGGCACCTGATATCATGGATGAAAAATTTACAGATATTGAAATCGTCAGAGGACGCTTGATGGGCAAAAAAACTGATTATCTAGGGCAGTTTGATTTGGTCGCTGATGTTGATGCCCATTATGCTTTTACTGAGTTTGGATACCATAGTGATGCTATTTATGCGAGTTTAAAAATTTTGGAATTTATGACGATGCACAAGATGAATTTTTCAAGACTTTTGGAAGATATCGAAGATTTTTATTATGGTTGGGTTGCATTACCAGCTAAAGCTTCTGTGAAAGGAAAAGTGATGAGGTACTTCATGGAAGAGGGCAAAGGATATGATGTTTCTCATTTGGATGGTATTAAAATCGTTATACAAGAGCATGAATGGGTTTTGATGATTCCCGATGATCATGAAGATCTGGTACATTTATATGTGCAGTCATTTGACCACCAAAGAGGCGAAGCCTTGAAACAAAAATATATAGAAAAACTAAAAGGATGGATAGCTTAAAAAATTTTAATCCATCTTTATTGACTCTTGTACCCAAGTTGAACTTGGGTACAAATACAAGTACACTTTTGTTTTACTGTTTTATGTGAGAAAATCTGATAACTTTAATTGACATAGATATATAATTCTGTTACAATTAACCAACTAGTTAGTTTTAGGAGTTTTTATGTCCAAACTTAGTAAAAAAGAGCGTATTGTTTTGGAAGCGAAGAAGATGTTTGCCCAAAATGGTTATGCTCAGACTATCATGGATGATCTCGCACAGGCTGCGGATGTGAATAAGGCGACGATTTATTATCATTTTAAGGATAAAGCGACACTTTATGAAACACTTTTTTTAGAAGGTGTTCAAAAGATTGCGGATCGTGTTATCGAACAGACCGATGAACAGACACATCCACAAGAAAAGCTTGCTGTTTATATCAAAGTATATGCCACATCTTTGCAAGAGTGTTATCATTTAAGTAGTATTTTGCTTAGAGAGATCGCTAGTGGAGGGGATTCTATGCCTAGTAGTGTACTGGCTCAGTTGCTTCGTACTACAAAGAGATTGACGGAGATTCTTGAAATGTGTGCTGAAAAAAATGGTGGGGTTTGTTATGAGCCTATGGTTATTCAGTTGATGATCATTTCAACACTCTCTTCCTTTATTACAACAAAACCGATCCGAAAACGCGTCAAAGAAGAGCTTGATTCGAGTGCACCGACTTTACCTGCTTTAAAACTTGAAGATATAGCGGAGAAATTAACTTTCATGATTTATGCATCATTGCAAAAAGGAGAAAAATAGATGAAAAAGAGGATATTGCCGGCACTACTGCTTTGTGCTAGTTTACAAGCCCAGACCATGGGAACACTTTTTGAGGCACTCAAACAAAATCCTTCTATCAAGCTTGATGATTTAGCGGTGATGAAGTCAAAAGTTGGCTATCGTGATGTTATGGCGAGATTTTATCCAAAAGTGGATGCTTTGGTAGGTTTTGATCACTATAACCGTCCTTCAAGCCTTGTTCCTTTACCACCAAATAAAATTTTACCAATGGTAAAAGATCCTACAGTGGCACAGCCATTTGGTACTACGATAAAGCGTGCAGGTGTGAGTGTGAGTATGCCACTTTTTGTGAAGTCTCTTTTTACACAACTCAAAAGATCTGAACTACTGCAACACTCAGCCAAAGAACGAAAAAAATTAGCTTTTTTGCAAAAAGAGGCACTGTTAGTAGGAGCGATTGCAAACTGGCACTATTTGATTCGTATGCAAGAATCACTTGCCACAAAAGAGAAATCTTTGCAAAAAAGTATGCAAGTAGTTCGCCTGAAAGTCAAAACAGGTCGTGCACCAGAGTCTGCTATGTTTAAATTAGAAGAAGCAGTTGATAGTATAGAGATTGCTAAAAACAATTTAAAGATACAAGTCGAACAAATCAAGGCAACGATTTACCAATTAACAGCCATTGCATTAAAAAAACCGGTACAAATTCATCAATCTAACAAGATAAAAGAAGAAAAACTTTTTGCCCTAGAGCCACTAAAAGATAAAGCAGATGCTGATGCTTTGGCACTTAAAGCCCAAAAAGAGCAGCTATGGCCCTCTTTGGTAGCTAAGGGTTCTTACTTCTCTAACCAAACTGATGCTTACAACAACGATAAAAGTGTTCGTGAAGGTTATGGCTCTTATGGTATCTATCTAAAAGTTCCACTTTTTAACAAGAGTAATTATACACAGATAGATCAAGCCAAGCTCTCTTATCTCAAAAGTCGTACAAAGATTGCAAAAGCCACACTAGAGTTAAAAGCTGATGCACAACGCTTAAAAGCGACATTGCCTCTATTAGAACATTCTATCAAGGTTGCAAA
>JALSQA010000081.1 GCA_026985685.1 Campylobacterales bacterium
AAACACATGAACTGATACAACTAATGCGTGAAGTATTGCATCTAGTATCTCCAGAGTTAAATATCATCACCGAAACCAATGTCCCACATGATGAAAATATATCTTATTTTGGCAATGGTGAAAATGAGGCACAGATGGTTTATAATTTTGCATTACCACCTTTGTTGGCATATAGTATTAATGCAGGTAGTACAAGTGTATTGACAAAGTGGGCAAAAGAGCTTCATCTTCCAAGTGATAAGGTATGTTTTTTCAATTTTACTGCTAGTCATGATGGTTGTGGTTTACGACCTGTAAATGGACTTTTAAAAGAAGAAGAGATTGATAAACTTGTAAAAACTGTAGAAAAAAGAGGTGGCTATGTATCTTATCGCTCTTTAGAAGACGGGCTTAAAAGCCCTTATGAACTTAATGCGAGTTATATAGATATTATTTCCGATCCAAATGAAGAAAATCATATACGTGCCAAAAAAATGTTACTAACCCAAGGGGTGGCATTGGCAATGCCTGGTGTAGCAGGGATCTACTTTCATTCTTTAGTGGGTTCTCAAAGTGATCGGGATGCTGTGAAAAAAACAGCTGTATATAGATCTATCAATCGAGAAAAATTAAATTATGAACTTTTGACACATGAATTAAATGAACCTGGAAATTTACGAGCGATGGTTTATCGAAGTTATAAGAAACTTCTTTCAATCCGTATACTAGAAGATGTTTTTGATCCTTATGCTCCATTTGAATTTGTTGCACTGCAAGATGAAATTTTTGCTATTGAGCGAAAATCAAAAAAAACAAAAGAAATATTATTGGCATTGTATAATTTTACAAATAAGACGATATTGTGTAATATATCAAAGTTTTCTATTGAACATGGAATTGAATTGATAACACAAGATACAATAAATACAAAAAATATAACATTGAAGCCATATGATATAAAATGGATAAAATACACAAAGGATAAAGATGAAAATAAATAAATGTTTGTTTCCCGCGGCAGGTTATGGTACTAGATTTTTACCTGTTACTAAAGCTATGCCCAAAGAGATGTTGCCAATATTGACTAAACCTTTGATTCAATATGGTGTGGAAGAAGCTGTTGAAGCTGGAATGAATACAATGGCAATTATCACTGGTCGTGGTAAAAGAGCGATTGAAGATCATTTTGATATCTCTTATGAGTTAGAACATCAAATAAAAGGAAGTTCAAAAGAACATCTATTAGATGAGATTCGTTCTTTGATAAATAAATGTACTTTTACATATACTAGACAAGTAGAAATGAAAGGTCTTGGTGATGCTATTTTAAAGGGACAGGCACTTATTGGGCGAGAGGCATTTGCTGTAGTATTGGCGGATGATTTATGTATCAATCCAAATGGAGATGGTATCTTAAAGCAGATGATAGCACTCAATGAAAAATATCGTTGTTCAGTTGTTGCTATCATGGAAGTACCAAAAGACCAGGTTTACAAATATGGAATAATCGAAGGTAAAGAGATGGAGGATGATGTATATCGTGTTACAGATATGGTTGAAAAACCAGAGCCTTCTGAAGCACCGACAAATCTTGCCATTATCGGTCGTTATATCTTAACTCCAGATATATTTGATGCGATCAAACAGACAAAACCAGGTAAAAATGGTGAGATTCAAATCACTGATGCACTACTGCATCTAGCAGAAAAAGGCATGGTTTTAGCATATAAATTTAAAGGAACAAGGTTTGACTGTGGAAGTGTAGAAGGTTATGTTGAAGCTACAAATCATTTGTATGAGTTAGAAAAAGAGAAAAATTAAAATAAATAAGTTAAGATCAAAGGAACAAAGTCCCTTTGATTATGATAGTGGAGATATTTAAAATTTATATTGAGCACCAAATGTCAGAT
Organism: Campylobacterales bacterium; assembly: GCA_026985685.1. Lineage (GTDB taxonomy): Bacteria > Campylobacterota > Campylobacteria > Campylobacterales > QNZT01 > QNZT01. The sequence continues at coordinate 1,890 of JALSQA010000081.1, forward strand.
GGTCAATATCATCTTCAAATTTTGTATAATTTGTATAGATTTTATAGTTTTCACTCAAATCATATGCAAAACCGATTCCACCACTGATGGCAAGATCTTTTTTATTTGTACCATTAAGCATAACTGTCTCATCATTGGTATGAATACCTAATGTTGATTTGATACTTTCATAGACAACACCAAGTCTGGGTTTGATACTTAATTTATTGATTTTCCAAATATAAGCACCATATAAACCTAAAGACCAAAAATCAATATCATGAGTTTGTCCGTTGAACTTTGCTTCTGGCTTAGTAAGTCCAACAGCTCCCTCAAGTTCGATTGACATATCACTGTAAATATCTTTTCCTGCATTGACAACAAGTGCGGATCCTGTGTCAAATTTATCATTGTTTACATTTTGTAATGCTAAACCTACGCTAACATAATCCATATAACTTTCTTGGTTTTGATCTGCGTATGTAGTTATGCTAAAGATTAAAGATAATATAAATGCGGTAATTAATTTTCTCATAACAAACTCCTCTCATAATTTTCTTATTCATTATATACTAATTATAATTAAACGAATATTTAACGAAAAAAAGAAATCGACTTACAAAGTCCAAATACTTAATCAAAATTTGGTTAACATGAAAGTAATAAAAATTTATTTAAAGGATTTAAAAAATGAAAATTATTTCTACAAAAGATGCTCCTGCCGCTATTGGTCCTTATTCACAAGCTATCAAAGCAGGTGGATTAATCTTTACTTCGGGACAAATTCCACTGACACCGCAAGGAGAATTAGTGGAGGGAAGTATACATGATCAAGTGAGACAAATTTTAACAAACTTATCTCATGTCTTAGATGCAGCGGGTAGTTCACTCCAGCATGTTGTAAAAACAACTATATATCTGACAAATATGGATGATTTTATTGCAGTAAATACTGTCTATGCTGAATATTTTGTAGGATCATTTCCTGCTAGAAGTACAGTAGCTGTAAAAACGTTGCCAAAAAATGTAAATGTTGAGATAGATGCAATCGCACTTGACAAGACACAAGCGTACCGCTTTTAATAAACTATTAATAATCACTTGGGTATAATCGCCATTCAAAATTTTAAATAAGGACATATGATGTATGCTATCATAAAAAGCGGCGGTAAGCAGTATAAAGTCCAAGAGGGAGATTATCTTAATCTCGATAAACTTGGCGCTTCCCCGAAAGAGAAAATCACTCTTACAGAAGTTCTTGCCGTAAATGACGGTGAGTTAAAGATAGGTACACCTTTCGTAGAAGGTGCTAAAGTTGAGTTAGAAGTTGTAACTGAGGGTAAAGACAAAAAAGTCATTATCTACAAAAAAAGAAGAAGAAAAGATTCTAAACTTAAAAAAGGTTTTAGAAGAGAGTACACTAGAGTAAAAGTTACATCTATTTCTGCTTAGTTTTTAGCATAAGTACATAAAAAAAGGGGTCTTAAAGATTTTTTCTTTAAGACCCCTTTTTTATTGAGTGTAGCACAAAATGTGCTACATAAGTTTTATAGTTCTTCAGCGTGTTTTGCAAGGTACTCTGCAACACCTTGAGTATCTGCTTTCATACCTTCATCACCTTTATGCCAACCAGCAGCACAAACTTCTCCATGCTCATCTGTAAATAACATAGCGTCTACCATTCTTATCATTTCATCAATATTTCTACCTAATGGAAGATCATTGATTACTGCATGACGAACTACTTTGTTTTTGTCGATAAGGAAAGAACCTCTAAGAGCTACACTTTTGTTAAAAAGTACATCATATTTTTTAGAGATTTTTTTATCAAGATCAGCAACTAAAGGATATCTAACTTGACCGATACCACCTTCATTTACTGGTGTGTTTTTCCAGGCAAAGTGTGAAAACTGGCTATCTACAGAACATCCTATGACTTCGATACCTCTTGATTTAAATTCATCTAGTCTATGATCAAATGCAATAATCTCAGATGGACAAACAAATGTAAAGTCAAGCGGATAGAAAAATAAAACCGCTCCATTTTCTCCTATATTGTCATATAATTCAAAATCCTCAACGATTGTGTTGTCTCCTAAAACTGCTGTAGCTGTAAAATTTGGTGCTTCGTTTGTTACTAACATGAAGTAAATCCTTTTGTAAATTTTATTTGAGGATAAATTTTATCTCATTTTTGCTTAAAATCTGATAAGCTTTTAGAAGCTCTTAAAATATAATGATACACAATCAGTAAATGGTACTTTTATCTCTATCTATAAAGTTAGTATATTTATTAAATTTTGCACTTGTTTTGAAGTTAAAAACATAATAATATCTAAATATTGGGATTTAAAATAATTTTGAGTTGTGTAGAAAGCTATGATACATGCAAATATTGTAGAAAAATTCTTAGCATTACCTTTTTAGATATTCCTTG
>JALSQA010000082.1 GCA_026985685.1 Campylobacterales bacterium
TATTGTTTTTTACCGTACAGATACACGTACATACATAGAAGCAAAACCTGAAAATGTAGTTGATACAACTATGGCTACGGTAATAGGCTCAAATGGTAATAATATCTCAACTATTGAACACTTACTTTCAGCAATATATGCCTTTGGGATAGATAATATACTTATCAAGATAGATGCATCTGAAGCTCCAGTCATGGATGGCAGTAGTGCTAGTTTTTGTATGATGCTTAACGAGATAGGATTACAAATCCAAGAAGCAAATAAACGTATAATGATCATCAATAAAGAAGTACAGATCAAAGATGGAGACAAATTTGTAAAACTCTCTCCAAATGTTAATCAATCCTACCATTTTCAAATCAATTTCAATCACCCAACAATTGGCTTTCAAGAGCATAAATTTGATTTTAGCAAACAACTTTACATAGATGAGATATCAAGGGCACGTACTTTTGGATTTTTGAAAGATGTACAGATGCTGCGTTCAAGAAACTTAGCTCTGGGGGCATCTTTGGAAAATGCTATTGTACTAGATAGTAATAGTATCATCAACAATGAAGGATTACGATATAACAATGAATTTGTTAGACATAAAATTCTTGATGCCATAGGTGATCTTGCCCTTCTTGGTATGCCTTACCTTGGAAAATACGAATCTTTTGCAGGTAGCCATAATCTCAACCATCTTTTGACAAAAGAGATTTTGTCAGATAAAGAAAACTATATCATCAAAGATATCTCTTCTATCCAGGATGATACTTTTTCAAAGGCATATGCATAAGTGTCAAAGAAAAATATTGATGTTTTAGTCATTTCACTCACTTCACCTTTACTTGTTGGTATATATCATGAAGATGAGTTGATAAAAACTTATTCTTCACAAGAGAAGACAAGTGATATTTTGCCTATATTTTTTGAGAAAATATTAAAACAATATCAGTGTCAAAATCTATACTTTGCAAACGGTCCTGGAAGCTTCATGGCGATCAAAATCACTTATCTTTTTTTAAAAACTCTAAGTATTTCATTGAATGTGCCACTTTTTGCAACAAATGGCTTTTCATTTAATGAAAAAAGTCCTATAAAAGCAGTAGGAGCACTCTACTTTATAGAAGAAAATGGTACAATACGCACGCAAAAGATTGATGTCAAAAATACTAACCTAATCCCTTTTAGTTTGCCCAAACATCTTGATAAACAAATCTTTTCAGACCAAACAAAACCGTTGTATATATTACCGGCTGTATAAAGAGGAAAACAATTGACGATAGACGTACCTGCTACAAGTGCAAATCTAGGTCCTGGATTTGATACACTTGGATTAGCATTAGACTTAACTAACCACATCATCATCAAAAAGTCAAACTTTGTCTCGATCAATATCAAAGGTGAAGGAGCTAATAAGCCTAAACTAAAAACAAATAATCAATTTGTAAATATTTTTTATAACTTTTATATCAAACTTGTTGGTAAGCGTCATAACTTTAGATTTGAGTTTCATAATAATATCCCATTTTCAAGAGGACTTGGTAGCTCTTCAGCTGTAATCGTTGCTGCAATAGCAAGTGCATACAAGATGGCAGATGTTGAACTTCCTAGAAGCTCTATTTTAAATAAAGCACTTTTTTATGAACCACATCCTGACAATATCGCACCTGCTGTTCATGGTGGCTTTACAGCATCTATGACAATCAAAGGGGAAAAAGTTATTAGTCAGAAGAAAGAGATTCCATCTTATCTAAAAGCTGTAATGGTGATACCCAACAGACCTATGTCTACCAATCAATCACGTTCAAAATTGCCTAAAAATTTTTCAATGCAAAAAACAGTATTTAACGTATCACACGCTTCTGTTTTAACAGCGGCATTTTTTAATGAAGACTGGAAAACATTGAAGTTGGCTTCACAGGATATGATGCATCAAAACACACGTATGAAAATGTTAAAAGAACTTTTTGAAGTTCAAAAAACTGCACTTTTAAATGGAGCACTGATGAGTACACTTTCGGGAAGTGGGTCATCTTTTTTTAGTATGACTTATGAAGATGATGTAGCTTTTTTGAGCAAAAAACTTAAAGAGCATTTTCCACAATTTAGGGTAGAAACTTACGATTTTAACAATATTGGCTACAAGTTCGGCGAATAGTAGTTTCTTTAAGGTAAATTATTATAATGTACAAAATTATTTAACTATGAAATATCCAATCAGGATGTGCATATGCTGCAGGTCGAGAAAATTCCAACATGAACTTATAAGAGTGCAGTGTATAGATAAAGAGTTAACGTATTTTACAGGTTTGGGAAGAAGTTTTTATCTCTGCCAAAACTGTACTTCTTTACAAGATAAAAAATTATTAAAATCACTCTCAAGAGAGTGTAAAAAAGAGATAAAAATTATAGATTTGGAGAGTTTATTTAATGGATAAAGTTCGTATTAGCGAAATAGCACAAGAGCTTGGCATGGAAACAAAAGATGTCCTAGCAAAAGCCAAAGAGATTGATCTACCTGCTAAAGCAGCAAATAGTGCAGTAAGTATAGCAGATGCAGAAACCTTGGCAAACTATCTTTTAACTGGTGTTACACCAAAAAAGAAAAGTGTAAAAAAAGAGAGTACCAAAAAAACTACACCTACACCAAGTAAAGCAGAAGAGAAAAAGAGTACTAAAGAAAAAGAGGTAGAAGAAAAAGTTACAAAAAAAGAGACTCCTAAAGAAAGCACGCCAGTCAAAAAAGAGACTCCAGCAAAAGTAAAAAAAGCTCCAAGAGTTATAACGAAAGTAAGTTCAAGAAACAAACCATTGGTTAAAGAAGAACCAAAAGTTGAAGAAAAACCCCAAGAAGAAACTACTCCAGCTATCGCTACTCCAGTAAATGAAAAAGAGAGTGAAAAACCTAAAACCACTATTGAACCAAAAGAAGAAGTCAAGAAAGAGACACCTGCACAAATTAAAGAAGAGCCTAAAAAAGAGACTATTGCTACAAGAAGCTTGAAAAAAAGACGTGGTATTATGATCGTTAGGAAGAAAAAACCTGCAAAAGCTCCTTCTACGATCGCAAATATGTCAATGCCTGAAATCGTTGAGGGTGTTGCCAAAAAGAAAAAAAGAGTTAAAAAAGCAGCTACTTCTAAAAATAGCGATTCGCAAAGATTAGATATCTTTTCAGGTGGAGATATAGCAAATTTTGAAATTTTGGCAGATGAAGATATGGTTGTTTTACATGACTTTAGCTTTGATCTTGAAGATCGTGAGAAAAAAGAGAAAGAGCAACAAGCCAAAAAGAAAAAATTTGAAGCAAACAATATCCGTACAACCAGAAAACCTTCTTTTATACAACAACGTGGTATTAGCAGAAAATCTACAAAACGTAGAAGAAAAAGAAAAGAAGAGGATACCAATACAACAGTGAGTAATATTGAAATACCAGAAGATATCAGAGTTTACGAATTTGCAGAAAAATTAAATCGTCCTATAAGCGATATCATCAAGGTGCTTTTTTCACTAGGTGTTATGGTCACTAAAAATGACTTCTTAGATAAAGATGCTATTGAAATTCTGGCTGATGAATTTAATGTCGAAGTAACAACAATCAACCCACTTGATGAGTTTGATTATGAGAAAGATTACAAAGAAGAAGAGGAAAATGGAGAACCTAGATCCCCTGTTATTACTATAATGGGACACGTAGATCACGGTAAAACTTCACTTCTTGACAAAATACGTTCCACAAAAGTTGCATCTGGAGAGCATGGTGGAATCACTCAGCATATCGGTGCATACATGATCAACAAAGATGGTCAGGATATCACATTTATAGATACTCCAGGTCATGCTGCTTTTACCGAAATGCGTTCAAGAGGAGCACAGGTAACAGATATCGTTATCATCGTTGTAGCAGCTGATGATGGTGTCAAACCTCAAACAAAAGAAGCAATAGAACATGCAAAAGCTGCTGAAGTACCATTTATCATAGCTATTAATAAAATTGATAAAGCAGATGCAAACCCAGATCTTGCAAAAGCTGGTCTTGCTGAACTTGGTGTTACACCAGTTGACTGGGGTGGAGATACAGAGTTTGTTCATGTTTCTGCTCACACAGGAGAAGGTATAGATGAACTTCTTGAAGTATTGTTGCTACAAGCAGAGATTTTAGAACTAAAAGCAAATCCTGACACAAAAGCAAAAGCATTTGTTGTTGAAAGTGCACTTGAAAAAGGAAGAGGTCCAGTTGCTACTGTCATCATGAAAAATGGAACACTTCATGTAGGTGATACTATTGTTTGTGGAGTTGCACATGGAAAAGTAAGAGCTATCTTAAATGAAAATGGTAAAAACCTAAAAGAGTTACATCCAGGTGAGCCAGGTGTAGTTGTAGGACTAAGTGAAGTACCAAATGCAGGTGATACATTGATGGCAGTAGAGAGTGACAAAGTAGCACGTGAATATGCACAAAAAAGAGCTGCTTATATCAGACAAAAAGAGCTTTCAAAATCAACCAAAGTCACACTTGAAGAACTTGGTGCAAAAATAGCAGAAGGACAGATCAAAAATTTACCTGTCATCCTCAAAGCAGATGTTGCGGGAAGTCTTGAAGCTATCAAAGGTAGCCTTGAAAAACTTAAAAATGATGAAGTTAAAGTTAATGTCATAAGTGCAGGAGTTGGTGGAATTACAGAAAGTGATATCGCTCTTGCTGAAGCAAGTGAAAATTGTGTTATTTTAGGTTTTAACATACGTCCAACAGGAAGTGTCAAAGAAAAAGCAAAAAGTGCCGGAATATCTATAAACACTTATAATGTTATATATGATCTTATCGATGATGTTAAAGGATTATTAGGAGGTCTTCTCTCTCCTGTTACCAGAGAAGAACAGTTAGGTCAGGCAGAAGTTCGTGAAGTATTTAAAGTACCAAAACTAGGTCTGATAGCTGGTTCACTGGTTACTGATGGTGTCATCAACAGAGGTGCAAAAGTACGTGTAATTCGTGAAGGTGTTGTTATCTATGAAGGTGAAATTTCATCACTGAAACGTTTTAAAGATGATGTTAGAGAAGTATCCAAAGGATATGAATGTGGTATCGGTGTAGAAGGATACAACGATGTAAAACCTGGTGACTTTTTAGAGAGTTTTAAACTTGTAGAAGAAAAAGCTACTTTGGACTAAATCTATGGATAAAAGTATCAAACTCCAAAGAGTTGAATCTGTATTGAAAGAACTCGTACCAGAGGCGATTAGTGGTCTTTCAGATGAGCGTATCAATAACATTCCTGTTATTGATGTTGAGTGTAGTCGTGGCAAATATGACGCAAACGTCTACCTCGATCCTGCATTTGTAGATGCTGAAGAAGAAAAATATATCTTAACCCATCTCAAAAAAGCTAGTAGTTTTATAGAAAACTATTGCAAACAAGCCGAAGGCTGGTATCGGTGTCCAAAATTTCATTTTAAATTTGATCACAGTTTAGAGAAACAAAATCAAATGGATGTTCTTTTTAAAAAGATAGAAAAAGAGTTAGGCAAAGCAGATGGATAAAGAAACCTTAAGTAATTTATTAAAAGATTGTGGTGTTAATCTATACGATACAGAAACACTAACAGAACATGACAAAAAGATATATCGTATCTATATCACTGCTGATGAACCTATAACTCTTGAGAAGTGTACTAAAGTTACAAAAATCATCTCTCCGATAATTGACCTTGATCCTCCTGTCAGGGGTGAGTATTTTTTGGAAGTGAGTTCACCTGGTATTGACAGAAAACTAACCTCATTAGAGCATTTTGCTTTCTCAAAAGGAGATCTAGTCAAACTAAAACTAAATGATGGAAGAAAGTTCAAAGCAAAAATCTTAGGAGTAGATGGTAACAATATCTTACTTTACGATAAAGAGAAAAAAGAGGATATCACTCTTCCTTTTGGTGATATCAATAAAGCAAAAACTTACTTTGAATGGTAATAAACGACGAATTTTATATGCAACTATGCCTTAACGAGGCATGGAAGTATCAAGCTCTCACCTACCCAAACCCACCTGTTGGGGCACTTATCTTAGATAAACATGGAAACATTCTCTCTATCGAAGCACATCAAGAAGCCCGACAAGCTCATGCAGAATTAAATGCTGCCATACAAGCTGTTATAAAACTAGGTGATACCAAAATAACAAAACTACCCTCTCCTGGTGAGAAACACAGCTATTTATGTGAAAATTATCAAAACTATTTTCAAGGATGTACTATTTATGTAACATTAGAACCATGTATGCATCATGGAAGTACACCACCTTGCTCCATTTTGATTAAATCATTAGGATTTACCAAAGTAGTAATTGGAACACTTGATCCAAACCCAATGGCAAAAGGTGGAAAACAATATCTTATAGAACAAAATCATGAAGTTCTTAGTGGTATATTACAAAAAGAGTGTAAACAGTTGTTATATCCATTTATCAAATGGCAAATGAATAAAAATTTTGTATTTTTTAAACTGGCAAAATTTCAAAATGGAACAATCACAGGCAAACATGTCAGTTCTTTGGAATCAAGAAAATTAGTACATAAAATACGTACAAAAATTGATCTTTTGGTAATCGGAGGAGATACTGTGAGAAATGATCGACCTACTCTTGACTGTAGACTTGTCGATTCACAAAAAGTTCCAGATATATTGATTATCACAAGTGATGATAACCTTGACAGAGAAATTCCTCTTTTTAAAGTTCCAAATCGCAAAGTTTATATAAAAAATGATTTTAAATTACTAGAAAACTACAAACATATCATGATTGAGGGTGGAGAAGGTATGTTTGTTAAAAGTAGAGATATCGTTGATTTTTATCTCTTTTTTACCTCCCCAAAAACTAAAACAGGTAAAACAATACAAATAGATGCTAATTTAAAAAGTTTACATTGTTTCAAAAATTCTTCTGATACAATAACATGGTTAGAAAACATACGATAAGGATCTTTACGTGCAGTTAATCTCTAAAATAACTTTAATGGCTATCACTTTTTACCTTTTAACTGGATGCAGTTACAGAAGCAGTAATTTTTTTGAAAATATTATCGCAGACAATGAAACAATCAAAGCTGATGGTAGATACAGTGGCTCAGTGGGAGCGACTCCTAAAGCACCAATTGTTAAAACTATAAACAAAAGTAAAACGATTGACAATATAAAAGATATTCCATCATCAAAACGTATCATCTCAAAAGGCAAATTTGTTCAATCAAATTTCGATAAAGATTATAATCTATATGTTTATACTTTTGTTGATGAACTTTCGCACAAGCCTATTACATTTTTCTATGACAAAAGTATTCACTATGACAAAATGACACGTTATGAGATAATCGTAGATGGCAACTATCTTTATAAAATAGTGAAGGTAAATTCAAAATCACAGTTAAAATCATCAAAACCGATTATAGAATCACCCAAAAGAAGACCTAGAAAGTATAAGAAAAGACGCAGATCGTTTCTAAAAGCACCTATAGAAGAGAAAATAAACACTTTATAAGTTTATTGTGCTCAATATTAACTGTTGGTTTACTTTCATATCTTATACTTCCAGAGTAAACAAATTCATTCAACACTCCTTTTGAATTAAGAAGTGTTTTGGGATGCGGGTCTTAAAACATTTCACTTGTTAGTCAGTATTTGCGGAGATACTGACTGACAGGAAAATCGCTCTTATTATAAAATGTTATTGATTAAACTATCTTGAAAATCTTATTTTAACTTCTTTCATGTTTCTTTTTTATTAACCTATATTAGCTATACTTTATAACTTTTATTTATTATAGGGAAAAGGGAATTCATGAAAAAAATATGGGGTATTTTAATTTCTATGAAGACAATGTTGTTGCTGACATTTATATTTGCAGCGGCTAGTGCTATCGCAACATTTATAGAAAATGACCATGGAACAGAAACTGCATGGGCAGTAGTATATGGGACACGTTGGTTTGAAATTGTAATGATACTACTAGCAATAAATCTTGTAGGAAATATATTTAGATATAAATTATATCGTAAAGAGAAACTACCAGCACTAATATTTCATGTTGGCTTTTTAGTTGTACTTTTAGGGGCAGGTGCATCCAGGTATCTCGGCTATGAAGGTAGTATGCACATACGTGAAGGAAATACACAAAATCAAATCACATCAAGTGAATCATATCTACAGGTTATTGGCAAAAAAGATGATAAAATTGCCCATACAGAAAAAAAACTTTTAATGTCAAAAATCTCTTCTAATGACTTTAGTACCTCCTTTTCACTTGACAAAAAACCTGTAACCATAAGTTATAAAGATTATCTGCCAAGTGCTTATGAAGGTATTGTATCTGATCCAAAAGGTGAACCTATGATTAATATGGTCATAGTTGAAGGAAACACAGGACCTCAAAAAGTTACATTAAAAGATAAAACAACATATCAAACAAGTTCATTTGACATTACACTAAATAAAATAGGGAATGATCCAACACACAATCTACAAATATACACAAAAGATGGAAAATTTTATTTTAAAAGTCCTATAAAAGGCTCTTTTGTTAAAATGCAAGACCAATCAAGTGGTACTTTCGAAGCAAATAAAAGCTATCCATTTGAACTTAAACAGCTTTATACTTTTGGTGATATCAAACTTGTACCAAAAGAACTCTATGAACATGCAAGAAAAGTGTTAAAAAGAGGTAAAGAAAAAGCAGGTGGCAGAAGGATGAAAACTGCAACCCAATCGGCACTAACTGTCACAGTAAAATACAATGGTCAATCTAAAGAAGTCAATCTATTAGGTTATGGCAGAGGTACGCAAGGCATACCTCAAAAAATCAAAGTCGGTGGTGCAGATTTTAAACTTGTATGGGGAAGTAAAGTTATTACTATTCCTTTTTCTATCAAATTAGTTGATTTTCAGCTACAAAGATATCCAGGATCAATGTCACCCTCTTCTTATGCAAGTGAAGTTGTATTACTGGACGAAAGTAAAGGGGTGGAAATGCCATTTAGAATTTTTATGAATCATGTACTTGATTATCGTCATTATAGATTTTTTCAAGCTTCCTATGATCAAGATGAAAAAGGTACAGTCCTTTCAGTAAATAATGACCCAGGAAAACTACCTACCTATTTAGGATATTTTCTCTTGGCACTTGGTTTAATACTAAATATATTAAATCCTAAAAGCCGTTTTAGAAAACTTGGCAAACTTGTCACCAAAGAGGTTGCAATCAAACTTTCACTTGTACTTACACTTTTGGCTATCTTTCACACACAACCTGTAATGGCTGAAGATTCATTGCAGATTGCAAAATCTTACCAGAAAGCTCATGCTGACAAATTTGGAGATTTATTATTGCAAACTGTTGGTGGTAGAATCAAACCACTAGATACTTTTGCCAATGAAATCATGCTTAAACTTCACAAAAGTAATACAGTAGATGGTTTGGATGCGTCACAAGTACTACTTGGAATGATCACAGCTCCTAATGCCTGGCAAGATATCAAATTTATCAAAATCAAACACACAAAAATAAAAAAACTTTTAGGACTTAAGCCTGATGAAAAATATGCATCTTTTAATGATTTTTTCAATCCTGCTAAAATAAATGATAGCTATAAATTAAGTAACGCTATTCAAGAAGCGAGTATCAAACGTCCGATACAGCGTAATGAATTTGACCGTTCAGTTATAAAAGCAGATGAAAAGCTAAATATCATGTACATGATATTTACCGGAGATTTGATGAAAATCGTACCAAAAGCAAAAGATCCAAACCAAAAATGGTACTCTGTAAAAGATGCTATCTCAAAATTTGACAAAAGAGAAGCAGAAGTTACAAGAATCTTATTTGTTAACTATTTTAATGCTATCGATGCAGCTAGAAAAAGTGGAGACTGGAGTAAAGCTGATGAAGCATTAGGATTTATCAAAACATTCCAACATAAGATTGGTGGGAAAATTATTCCAAGTGATTCAAAATTAAAAGCAGAAAAATTCTTTACAAAATATTCTATTACAGATAAGCTCATCCCTATCTATTTCCTAGCTGGTATCATACTTTTGGGAATTGTATTTTATAAGATTGTCAAACCAAATGCGAAAGTAAGAAAACTTGCTAAAAGTGTAGAATGGATTTATTATATAGCATTTTTAATTCATACATTTGTATTAGCTGCTAGATGGTATATAGGCGGTCATGCACCTTGGTCAAACGCATATGAAGCTATGCTTTATGTTTCATGGGCAATGGCACTCTCAGGTGTTGTATTTGGAAGATTATCTATCATGGTTACAGCACTTACTGCTATCGTTGCAGGTTCTACCCTTGCGGCTACATTTTTTAATGAGATGAATCCACAAATCACTAACTTAGTCCCTGTTTTAAAATCATACTGGCTAAATATTCATGTATCAGTAATCACTGCTAGTTATGGATTTTTGGCTCTTAGTGCAATTTTAGGTATATTTACATTGATACTTTTTATATTTAGTGGTAAAAATGAACAAATCGACAAAAGTATCATAGAAGCAACACGCATCAATGAAATGACAGCAATTTTAGGACTTAGTATGCTAAGTGTCGGAAACTTTTTGGGTGGTGTCTGGGCAAATGAGAGTTGGGGTCGTTACTGGAGCTGGGATCCAAAAGAGACATGGGCCTGGATATCGATACTGGTATATGTGATTGTACTTCATGTTCGTTTTCTCCCTGAATTTAAAAAGAATTATACATTTCACTTTGCCTGGTTATCAACTGTCGCTTATGCATCAATTGTTATGACATTTCTTGGTGTAAATTATTATCTATCAGGTATGCACTCATACGCAGCAGGCGATCCTGTACCTGTACCAAAATATCTCTACGTTATCATTGCTTTTATATTGGCACTCATAGCAGCTGCTACACCAAAACGTGTTTTAAATAGTTGCAAGAATGTTCCAAGTAAATCAACAAAGTAAAATTACTTATGAGGTAAAAAAATCAGTTTTTACCTCATATTTACTTCCCTTCTCGGATTTTAAACACTCTTTGAAAAACCTTCAAATCGAACATACCAAAGCAAATCATATAGTCTGGGCGTATCGCTATCTTAATGAATTTGACCAAATTGTAGAAAACAGTAGTGATGACGGAGAACCAAAAGGATGTGCCGGGAACCCTACCCTTTCACACTTAAGAGGTGAAAATCTTATCAATACAGCACTGATCACAGTTCGATACTTTGGAGGTATCAAACTAGGAACAGGTGGCATGGTTAGAGCATATAGTAGTGCAGCTAAAGAAGTTATAAATATTTCCAAACTAGAAAAATATATCAAAAAATCAAAATACACAATAAAAACACCATACAGTGTTGTAAAACGATATGAACACTTTTTCACACAAGAGAAAATAGACTTCTCAAACAGAATCTTTGAAGCAACTCAAGTAATATGGCATCTGAATATTTCACAAGATGAAGTTAATAAACTAGAAAACTTTCAGATAACTCTTTAAAATATATATCCTTATATGTTTTTGAATCAATAGAACTTAACTTTTTATTATCATTATTTAAATATTGTAGTATTACTCTTGGGATATCATAATAATGCAAACCATCAATATTGATTTTTTTACCATTAACTAACAAAAGTGCTATATTTTCTTTTTGTGACTTTGAATATTTTATACCATTGTTAAATAGTGGAGGTAAATGATCACTTGTAACAAAAATAATTGAATTTGGATCAAAAGATAAAATATTTTCTATATAATCGGCTAAAGCTTTAGTTCTGTAATAAAATTGGTTTGCAACTTTATTAATTCTTTTATCTTTATGTGTAGTTGTTATTACATCAGGTCTTAATTTTAAATTTCTATCATATGGGAAGTGCCCATACATTCCAAGAGTATAAAGCAAATATGGCGATTTTAAATTTTTCTTTTTTAATGTCTGGATATTATAAGTGTATACATCACCATCAAAAATATGCTTATCTCCATTGCGTAATTTAAAATCATCACTCTCTTCCAGAAATATGGTCTTATCAAAACCTATACTTTTATATCCATCTTTTGAATTATAGTAACTAGAAAATGTTGCGATATTTGCGTGTGTGTTATATCCATTATCTTTTAATAGATTTACAAAACCTGAAATTTTTTTACCACCTAATACATTAAATTCTATACTACTTACTTTCGATAAAGCTGGTACAGCTGTAAGTACTTCAAATTCTGACTGGGGTGTTCCTCCACCATAAATTGATGATATTATATATGAAAACTCTTTTCCATCTAAATATTTATTCATCTTTGGATATAAAGGTGATTGGCTAAAACTAACATTTTTTATCAATCTTGGATCTACAAAACTTTCTAATATAACAATATAAATATTCTTCTTATTTTTAATTTTTAGATTACCAAATAATATTTTGTTTATATCTATTTTTTTACTTTTGTATAAAGCAAGCTTCTTTCTTGCCTTGTTACTTATCAGTCCATAATATATAAAACTTGAAAAACGACCATTTTTCTTAATCGTTTTTGATTGTGACCAACAATAATAATCAAATTTATTGAGAATATAATTATTCAAAGTATCATGACTTAAATAATAAAACAATCCTAAAATAAAAAAAACCTTAATAGTAATAGTTGAGTAAAAAACTTTTTTTGAAACATTTTTTTTAAAGCTGTATACCAAATATAAAATTGAAACAATAATTATAAACAACATTAAACCAAGCCCAACACTCATTATTGGTGAAAAATCACCAATAAGATTAGCATTTTCAAGATCACTAATTCTAGGACTTCTTGAGAGAAAATGATAAAAGATATCATACAAGATATACAGCCCAAGAATTGGTATTATTGATAAAATTATGTTTTTAAATAGATTTTTTTGCGGAAAATAGAGTAATAACAATAAAAGAATTAAAGTAGGTAATTCAATATATATATTTTTGCCACTTAAACCACCACAACTCACCCAAAAATGTGATAATTCAACATATGATATTATGATAATAAGTGAATATATTAAATACAAAAATAAATTTTTCAAAATAGACAAATAAAACCCTTTATGTGCAATGAAATATTTTATAAATCGCACTCATCACATTCATCTGGAAAAATATAATATAACATAGTCGCAATATCAAACTTCGTGAGATGTTTTGAACCACCAAGATAAAAAGGAATGACTTCTAAAAATAAATATACAATCCATAACATAGGATAAAAAATATAAACTGAAATCATAAAACTCTTAAGCGTATAAAGTCGTCTAACCCATTTGATCGCAAAAGCTGATTTGTTCATACACAGTATAGCTTCAAACGCAACAATAAATCCAACTACCAAATAGGTCAAGATAAAAGCATATTTAAAAAACAAAAACCAAAACGAATTCATCTCTCACCTATCATGCTATTCATCTCATCTTCTGTAAGTACATCAACCCCTAAGGAAATAGCTTTATCATATTTACTACCTGCATCTTCACCATAGATCACATAATCTGTCTTTTTAGATACGCTATTTGTCACTTTTGCACCCATAGATTCTAGTAGTGCTTTTATCTCTCCACGGGGGCGACTCATGCTTCCTGTCAAGACTACTGTTTTACCAGTAAAAGCGGACTCTTTTATCTCCTGTTTTTTTGGAACTTCTGGCTCAATAATCTCTATAAGTTTTTGAATAAGCTCACTATTTACACGTATAAACTCCAATACAGACTCTGCCATCTCAACACCAAAACCATCTAAGGATTCAAGTTCTTCTTTGGTTTTGGATACAAAATCTAAACCATAACTTTCACATAACTTTTTGCTAGCTACCTCTCCAATATGCTCTATAGCCAAAGCATTTACAAATCTCCAGCAAGGTGCATGTTTGATACTATGAATAGCATTTAGAAGATTGTTAACTTTTTTTTCTTTAAATCCTTCAAGCTTTAAAAGCTCTTCACTTTTGAGTGAAAAGAGGTCTAAAACACTCTTTATTAATCCTTCATTATAAAGCTGTTCAACAATTTTCTTACCCAGACCATCTATGTTCAGACACTGCTTTGATGCAAAATATATAATAGAATTAACAACACGTGCGGGACATTCAAGATTTTGGCATTTTAAAAGTGCCCCTTCATCAAGTAACTCTTTAGAACAGACAGGACAGTTATGTGGTCTTTGAATAACTTTTTCATCACCATCTCTATATGACTCAAGTACTTTTATGATCTTGGGTATAACATCACCACTTCGTATGATGATAACTGTATCGCCAATACGAATATCTTTTCGCTCTATCTCATCAAAATTATGCAGTGTTGCTCTTTCAACAGTAACACCTTCAATCTCTACACTCTCAACAATAGCTACTGGTGTAACAACACCTGTACGCCCTACTTGATAAATAATATCTTTGATTTTTGTACTTTTTTCAATAGCTGGAAATTTATAAGCACACATCCATTTAGGATACTTCACAGTATAACCCAAAGCTTCCTCTAAAGCAATCTCATCTACCTTTACTACCATACCATCCATCATGACAGGAAATGAATCACGAAGTTTGACAGTTTTTTGATAAACTTTTTCTATGCAATTAATATCTTTACATTTATCGCTAAATGGAGGTTGCAAGAAACCAAGTTTGTATATAAAATCCATCTTTTGACTAAGCAGTGGATAATCCAAAGAATTTTCACCCACACCCCATGGATAAAAAAACAATCTCCTCTTAGCCGTAATTTTTGGATCTAATTGTCTTAAACTTCCAGCCGCTGCATTTCTTGGATTTGCAAAAAGTGCTTCACCCTCTTGTAATCTTTCGTTATTAATCTTTTCAAAATCATCTTTACGGATAACAACTTCACCACGTATTTCTATACGCTCTTTGTATGATAATTTGATGGGTATGGATCTTATGGTTTTTGCATTGTGTGTAACATCTTCACCAACAATACCATCACCTCTTGTAATAGCTTGTTTTAAAAAACCATCTTCATAAATCAAGTTTAAACTAGCACCATCAAATTTGGGTTCACAATAGTAAGTAGGTTTTGAAGGAGTGTTTTTTTCCACACGAGTAAGCCATGATGACAACTCTTTGTCATCAAAAATATCTTCCATACTCCACATACGTTTGATATGCTTTGCTTTACTAAAACCTTCAAGAATAGCTCCACCTACACGAGAAGTTGGTGAATCTATCTCTTTGAGTTCTGGATTTTCAAGTTCATATGACAATACTTCATGATAAAGTTTATCATACTCTTCATCTGTAACTAAAGGATTATCCTGAACATAATATGCATAGGCATATTTTTTAAGTTTGGCAACTTTTTCTTGATAAGCTTTGTGTGTCATTT
This sequence comes from Campylobacterales bacterium, assembly GCA_026985685.1. Classification (GTDB taxonomy): domain Bacteria; phylum Campylobacterota; class Campylobacteria; order Campylobacterales; family QNZT01; genus QNZT01. The sequence goes on from JALSQA010000082.1 coordinate 15,377, forward strand.
CATTCCTTTTGATGCAAAATAATACTATTTTTTTACAAAAAAAATCCATACAATTAAATAAAATTACCTCTTTTGCCGATAATGCTGATATATGTGTATAAATATCTACACAATAATATTATTAATATAAGGTTTATTTATGCTAAGTGCTATTAAAAAGCAAGTTCATGATTATCAAATATGGCTAGATATTGCAACCGATATAGATCTCACTCCATATAAAGCTATTAACAGACTTGATATCGTAACTTTTACATTTATTTTCTATGCTACTCTTTTTGGATATTTTTTATTATCATCTTTTCATCCTGAACTTACACTTTTTGCTTTAATCTTGCATATAGTTCTTGGAGTAAATATCCTCAAAGCAAGAGCACTAGTGGATGATTCTCTCAATAAAATTATCATACATAAACCATTAGAAAACCAAGTTGCACAATTTTTAAATCAACAATACTCTCTTTTTCTCGTTTCACAAGGAAAAAATCCTCTAACAGAAAGACAAATAGAAAGTTTAGAAATCCATACCACAAAATTTTCAAAAGGGAAGATATCAAGAAGTGGACGAGGTGATGCGATACGAAGATTTAGAATAGCATTTTTAAAACGGGAAAAAATGTTTTTTACAATCTTACTTGCTATTTTAGTTACAGTAGAACTTTTTATAATTTTTTAAAA
>JALSQA010000083.1 GCA_026985685.1 Campylobacterales bacterium
TAAACAATTATATAGTAAAACCTTTTACACCTCAAGTTCTAAAAGAAAAGCTAGAGGCAGTACTATAAAACAAAGAGAGAAATGAACGAATACTATTATCAACTTATTGTTATCCCAAAATCTAATATTGCAGTTTTTAATGATTTCCTTTTGCAGACTATGCAAGATGCTATTGAAGAAAAAGATGGTTCACTCATCGCTAGAAGCAGTGAACCACTTGATGATATTGCCTGGGCAGTAGAGCAACTTGGAAAAAAATTAAACATCACAGTAAAAACAATACTTTCTAAAGAAAAAAATGAAGATTGGATTAGTAAATACAAAGATTCCATAAAACCTATACAAGTTGGAAATTTTTATGTCCGACCACAATGGGAAACTCCAAAAAATGATGCTATAGAGATAATAATCAACCCTGCTCTAGCTTTTGGATCAGGACATCATGAAACAACATACTCTTGCTTAGAAAATTTAGGAAAATATGTAAAAAAAGACAACTCATTACTTGATGTAGGGTGCGGAAGTGGCATACTATCTATCGCAGCTGCTAAACTAGGTGCTATTGTCGATATCTGTGACACTGATGATATCGCCCTAAAAAGTGCAAAAGAAAATTTTCATCTAAATCATGTCACCTTCAATAACTCATGGGTAGGTTCAGCCAATAAAAGTACCCAAAACTACGATATCGTAGTTGCAAATATTATAGCTGATGTCTTACTATTTATCCATAAAGATTTGAAAAAAAGTGTTAAATTGGGCGGAATTTTAATTCTATCAGGTATAATTGATAAATATATTAATAAAGTTCAAGAAAAATATCAAGATTTTGAACTTATAGAAAATGTACAAAACAAAGAGTGGTATACACTCATACTCAAAAGGATCTAAATGTCACCAGACAACAAAGATAATAAAAACAATAACTTCTTTAACCAAAATCCATTGGTTATCTTTGCCATTTTTTCCGTGCTAATCATACTTTTGTTCAAAACCATGGTCGAACCCACAGACAATATGGGAAATGATACGAAACAAGGATTTGGTGCGACTGCTACAACACAAAATATAAACTACTATGAATTTAAACAATTGATCAAAGAGGGAAAAATCAATTATGTAGCCATAGGTCAAACAATGATCAAAGCAGTTTCAGAACACAATGGCATGAAAACTATCTATTATGTCAAAAAAATAGGTGAAGATACATCACTTGTTCCATTGTTAGATAAGAAAAAAATCCCTTATGGCGGATACAATGAAACAAACTGGCTTACAGAAATACTCTTTTCATGGGTTATTCCTATCTTTATCTTTTTTGGTATATGGATCTTACTCACAAGCCGTATGCAAAAAAATATGGGTGGTGGTATCCTCGGTATGGGCAGCAGTAAAAAACTTGTCAATTCAGAAAAACCAAAAGTTAAGTTTGATGATGTTGCCGGAGTACAAGAGGCTAAAGAGGAAGTAAAAGAGATCGTTGATTTTTTAAAATATCCAGAAAGATACATGAGCTTAGGTGCTCAAATACCAAAAGGTGTCCTTTTAGTAGGTCCTCCAGGTACAGGTAAAACACTCCTAGCAAAAGCCGTTGCAGGTGAAGCTGATGTACCTTTCTTCTCAGTTTCAGGTTCAAGTTTTATCGAAATGTTTGTAGGTGTAGGTGCGAGTCGTGTAAGAGATCTGTTTGAAAATGCAAAAAAAGAAGCCCCTGCTATCATCTTCATCGATGAAATTGATGCTATTGGTAAAAGTAGAGCTGCAAATGGTATGATGGGTGGAAATGACGAAAGAGAACAAACACTAAACCAACTTTTAGCAGAGATGGATGGTTTTAGCTCTGATCAGTCTCCTGTCATCGTTTTAGCAGCAACAAACAGACCAGAAGTACTTGATGCTGCACTTTTAAGACCAGGGCGTTTTGATAGACAAGTTCTAGTAGATAAACCAGACTTCAAAGGTCGTATCCAAATCCTAAAAGTTCATATCGAAAAAATCAAAATTGCTGATAATGTTGACTTAGAAGAGATCGCCAGACTTACAGCTGGACTTGCAGGTGCTGATCTTGCAAATATAATCAACGAAGCCGCTCTACTAGCAGGACGTGCTAATAAAATAGAAGTCGAACAAAAAGATTTCTTTGAAGCAGTAGAGAGAGCTATCGCAGGATTGGAGAAAAAAAGCAGACGTATCAATCCAAAAGAGAAAAAGATCGTTGCATATCATGAAAGCGGTCATGCTCTGATCGCTGAAACAACAAAAGGAGCGAAAAAAGTCTCTAAAGTTTCCATCGTTCCTAGAGGATTAGCAGCACTAGGATACACACTAAATACACCAGAAGAGAACAAATACCTCATGCAACGACATGAATTGGTAGCTGAAGTTGATGTACTTTTAGGTGGTCGTGCAGCTGAAGAGGTATTTATCGGTGAAATTTCCACAGGTGCAGGAAATGACCTTGAACGTGCTACAGACATCATAAAATCAATGGTAGGACTTTATGGAATGAGTGAAGTAGCTGGACTTATGGTACTAGAAAAACAGAGAAATACTTTCCTGCAAGGTGGATCGACTAAAGATTATAGCTCCAAAATGGCTGAAAAAGTTGATGAATATATCAAGTCTATGCTTGAAGAGCGTTATTCTCATGTAGTACAAACACTAAAAGACTACAAAGATGCGATAGAAAATATGGTATCTGCTTTGTATGAAACAGAAACTATCGAAGGTAGTCAAGTTGTCGAAATCATCAAAGCCTATGAAAAAGAGCATAATATGAAAAGTCGTCTAACTGAACACGAAGATGCAGATAAAGATATCCAGGTTGCAAAGCATAAAGAAGATATCAAAGAAGATGAACCAAAAGATGACCAAACAAAATCAGACGACAAAGAAGCTTAAAATACTTATACCATATAGCCCCATTTCATAGAAGTCTTATAAAGCGACTTCTATGAAACTTTTTAACTTGATAACAACAAAAGATAAAATTAACCCCTTTTTAATTGATAATATATCATAATCTCAAAAAACACAAGTGATAACAATGAATAACAAAATAGTCAAAATATTTGATACAACACTAAGAGATGGAGAACAAAGCCCTGGAGCTTCCATGAACATGGAAGAAAAAATCCAAATAGCCCTCCAGCTACAAAAACTAAATGTCGATATCATCGAAGCTGGATTTGCAGCTGCAAGTCCAGGAGATTTTCAGGCAATAGAAAACATTTCAAAAGTAATACAAACATCAACAGTATGCTCACTAGCACGTGCACTAGGCAGAGATATCAAAGCAGCAGGAGATGCAATAGCACACGCAAAACACAGACGCATACATACATTTATAGCTACAAGCCCTATTCACATGAAATACAAACTGCAAATGACACCACAACAAGTGATTCAAAAGGCAGTAGAAGCTGTAAGCTATGCCAAAACCTTTACTGATGACGTAGAGTTTAGCTGTGAAGATGCAGGACGCAGTGAAATGCCATTTTTAAAAGAGATCCTGGATGCTGTCATAGAAGCAGGTGCAACTACACTCAACATACCAGATACAGTAGGATACAGGATGCCACAAGAGATGGGATCAATGATCAAAGAGCTTTCAGATTTTGTTAATAACCGTGCAATCATATCTGTGCATTGTCACAATGATCTAGGTCTTGCTGTTGCAAACTCTTTAGCTTCGATTGAAAATGGTGCAAGACAAATAGAATGTACCATAAATGGTCTAGGAGAGCGTGCAGGAAATGCAGCGATGGAAGAGATCGTGATGACACTTAAAACAAGAAAAGATTTTTTCAATGGACTTGACACAAATATAAATACAAAAGAAATCTATCCTGCAAGTCGTTTAGTGGCAAATATAACAGGAATCATACCTCAGCCAAACAAAGCAATAGTCGGTAAAAATGCCTTCGCACATGAGAGTGGAATCCACCAAGATGGCGTACTAAAACATCAAGAAACTTATGAGATCATGAAAGCACAAGACATAGGCTTAAATAATGCAAATACAATTGTTTTAGGTAAATTATCTGGTCGTCATGCTTTTAAAGATAAGATAGAGTCTTTAGGATATCAATTAAGTGAAGAAGAATTAAACCAATCTTTTGAACGTTTTAAATTGTTAGCAGATAAGAAAAAAGAGATATTTGATGATGATTTACGTGCTATCATCACTGATGAAATCGTAAAAATTCCCCAATTATATAAATTGCAAAACTTACAGATCAATGACTGCATGAGTGGAGTACCTAGTGCAGCTGTCTCCATCACA
>JALSQA010000084.1 GCA_026985685.1 Campylobacterales bacterium
TTTCTCTTTTGCATCAAGCATCGATAAGCCAATTACATAGATAGGCTCACTTGCATAAAAATCAAGACGAGAAAATGGCTTAGGGATAATAAATTTATCCCAACTATTAAGCCTCCAAAATGAAGAAGCTTTATATCGATAAACGACAATAGGTATATCTTTACGTTGTGCCATGATTACAATCCCATCTGCGATAGAGTGAAATGGTCCTCTAGGTCCATCAGGTGTGATAGCAATACCACCACCATCATCAATAAGTTTAAAACTTTTTTTTAAAGCTTTGATAGCACCTCTTGTACTACTCCCCCGTATCACAGAAAAACCAAAATAATGTGCTATCTTTGCTATAAATTCACCATCAAAATGATCACTAATCATTACTGACATTTTAGCATCTTTTAGGAACTTTTGGTGTAAAAAAGGATTCATTAGTATTTCACCATGCCAAAATGCTACCAAACAAGGCACATTTACTCTATTTTGTGGAAAATGGAAGTTTTTTTTACAACTCATATACAATAGCCTGATAAAGCCATATGCTAATGGAGGTAGAAAAAAGAGTAAAATTTTTCGTTTTACTCTTTTATTAAATAACTTCCCCATAAAGAACCATCCTTTTTGGATTTGTGATCTTTACAGGTACTATTTTGCCTAGTAACTCTTCACTTCCTTGAACCTGGATCATGAAGTTATTATCACTGCGACCAGCAATACCCCCGCCACTACGTAACTCTTCAAAATAGACATCATATATTTTACCCATTTGCTGTGCTGATATTTCATCGATAATTTCTGTCTGTCTATCTTGTAGTCTTTTTAATCTTTTAGCTGCTATTTCAGAATCTACCTGTACCATATCTGCTGCTTTAGTCAATGGTCTTGGCGAGTATTTAAAACTAAACATTTGCTCAAATTTTACTTGTTCAACAACATCCATCGTCTCTTCAAAATCAACATCGCTTTCACCTGGAAAAGCTACAATAACATCTGTACTTATATGAACATCCCCAACCATATCACGTAATTTAAAAGCACGATCTAAAAACCATTCTTTCGTGTATCCTCTTTTCATGTCTTTGAGAATTTTGCTAGAACCACTTTGTAAAGGCATGTGCATTGATTTACAAACTTTTGGATTTGAAGCAAACACTTCTAAAAATTTATCATCCATATGCAAAGGATGTGGTGAAGTAAAACGAATACGTTCCACTTCATCAATTTCACTGATCATATTTAAAAGATCACTAAAATCTATCCCCTTTTTACCATCACTAAATTTTTTACCATAGTTATTGACATTTTGCCCCAATAAAAAAATCTCTTTTGCCCCGCTTTTGGCAGCTTTTCGAGCCTCTTGTACAATTAACTCAGCAGGAATTGATATCTCATCTCCTCGAGTATTTGGTACAATACAAAACGTACATTGTTTATCACATCCAATAGAGATATTTATCAATGCTTTGTGCATAGAATTGCGAAAGTCACTAAAAGCATAAGTACTTTCATCAAAATCGATATCTACTTCTACTGAACCTTTTTTATCTAAAACTTTTGTAATCTTAGAAACATTTCTAGCCCCTAATACAAAGTCTACATAAGGGGCACGTTTAATGATCTCGTCACCTAAATGACTTGCGGTACACCCACATACACCAATCTTCGCACCCTCTTTTTTCTTTTTATTAAAATGCCCTATCTCAGAAAAAAGCTTTTGTACAGGTTTTTCACGAACACTACAAGTATTTATCAAAATCAAATCAGCATCTTGATAATTATCAATCACATCAAAATCTTCTTTACTAGTTAGCTCTGCGATCATATGTTCACTATCGCGAACATTCATGGCACATCCAAGTGTCTCTATAAATAATTTTTTACGCAAAAATAACCTTATAAAATATGCACTTCGTACATGTAATCATTTTCATCTAAACCAAATTTAACTTCTCTTAAGTAAACACTCATACCCAATTCTTCAAAATGATCTACTAATGCAACAAGATCTTTGTGTGCATTATCTTGATCAAAATAAAAAATCTTTTGTCCACTTTTTTCAACCTCTTTTACGATATCTTCAAGTTTTATACTTTTTTGTTTAGCATCTTTGTCTTGTTTTGCTAATTTCAATGTCATAAACATACCCTTTTTTATTTTATCGCAGAGTATAGCAATATTTCAATAAATAATATATTAAGCACTTTTTACGTATAATCCGAACATTACTACACACCGCAGCACAATCACACAAAATGTACTATTGATAAAGGAGCAGCAAAGCGTGGAAAAAATTGTAAATATCATAGAAGCTATTGCCCATGAAAAGGGACTAAAAATGTCAGAGGCAAAAGAAGCAGTCTCTACAGCACTTATCAAAACTGCACAAAAAGTTTTTGGTGAAGATTATGAATATACCGTTCATATTGATGAAAAAAATAAGGAACTTAACCTTTTTCAAAAAGTTCTTGTTGTCGCGGATGATGATGAAAGACTTCAGGAAAATACAGAAGATGGTGAAAAGTATATTGCACTATCTGAAGCAAAAGAAGCAGATAATGAACTTGAAATAGGTGATGAAATAACTTATCAACTTAGCCTTGATAATATGGGAAGAACCGCTGCTGCAATCCTTTATAAAGAGTTAGAGTATCACATCCAGCGTTTACTAGAACAAAATATATTTGGACGATATAAAGACAAAATCGGTGAACTAATCAGTGCTCCAGTTACACGTGTGGACAATGATGAAAACACTTATCTTGAATACAGAGAAGTACAAGCCATCCTTCCTATGAAAAGCCGTATAAAAGGTGAAAAGTTTAAAGTTGGAGATACTGTTAGATGTATCATCAGACGAGTTTATATAGATAAAAAATTAGGTATGCAAATCGAAGTTTCAAGAACTTCTCCAAAATTTTTAGAAAAATTATTAGAACTTCAAGTACCAGAGATAAAAGATGAACTTGTTATCATCCATGCTAGTGCAAGGATTCCTGGTGAGAGAGCAAAGATAGCACTATCAGCAGTCACACCAAATGTTGATCCAGTAGGGGCAACTGTCGGTACAAAAGGTGTGCGTATCAATGCAGTAAGCCAGGAACTTCATGGAGAAAATATCGATTGTATAGAATATAGCACTATACCTGAAAAATTTGTAGCAAGAGCAATGTCACCAGCGATAATATCAGCTGTTCGTATAGAAGGTGAAAAAGCTATTGTTACGCTTCCTGGAGATCAGAAATCTAAAGCTATTGGAAAAAGCGGTATCAATATTCGCCTAGCTGCTATGCTTACAGGTTTTGAAATAGAATTGGCAGAGATAGGTGGTACATCAACAACAAGCAAAGGTGAAAGTAGTGAAGATACACCACAAAATAATCCAGATGCACTAAAAGCACTCTTTGGAGATTAAGACTTTTTTATCTAGCAACTTATGTTGCTAGATACTTCTTTTAAAATGTGGATTTAATTTCAACAACACCAAATCTGCAATAATATTTCCTAACAATGTTAAAAATGCCGAAATAATTAAAATTCCCATGATAACTGGATAATCTCGACTCATCGCACTTTGATAAAACAAAAGCCCCATACCATTTATAGAAAAAATAGACTCCAATATCACACTTCCACCAATCAGACCAGGCAAAGACAGACCTAACATAGTCACAATAGGAGGAGATAAATTTGGCAAAACATACCTTCTTAAAATTGTTTTCTCACCTAATCCTCTCGCTTTTGCAAAAAAGATATAATCACTTTTTAGTATGTCAATTGTTAAACTACGAACATACATCAAAAGACTTCCTACTCCTCCAAAAACTATCACAAAAATAGGTAATACTAAGTGCCAGGCTTGATCTAGTAAATTTGCAAATCCCTCTTTTGTTTCGATAGAATGAAGTCCTGAAATTGGAAACCATCCCAAATTAACAGAAAAAAAGATAATCAATAAAAGTGCCAAATAAAATGACGGCACAGCATAGCTGATCAATGAAAAACGTTTAAGCATACGATCAAAAAACATATCTTGTCGCATTGCTGCCTTGATACCTAAATATAAAGAGATAACAAAAACAAAAATCATCGAAATCAAATTAATAATCAATGTAATAGGTATGCGAGAAAGTATCTCATCTTTTACAGCTTTTCCACTAGCAAAAGAGATCCCAAAATCAAAATGCAAAAGTGCCCATATCCATGAAAAAAACTGCACATAAAGTGGCTTATCAAGTCCATAAACTGCTTTTAGGTGATCTATTGACTCTTT
>JALSQA010000085.1 GCA_026985685.1 Campylobacterales bacterium
CAATAAATCCCCCCAACAATCTCTTTCACAACGCTAAGTCTCCATTTCCAAGTATAAAATACTTCACTTGATGGAATGGTAGTGAGGGTTAGAATGTTCTTTTGCAACATATAAATCTTTGAAACTAAATTTAAACTCTTCCTTTTAATGCTTCGAGTTTTTCTATCCTTGCATCTGTACTAGGATGTGTGGAGAAGAGGTTTGAAAATGAAAAATCTTTTCCTGTAAAAGGATTGATGATAAACATGTGTGCAGTTTGTGGTGTTGCTTCGTGGATGATTCCTCCACGATTGTAGCTTTCGAGTTTCATTAAAGCACTTTGTAGCCACTCAGGGTGTTTTGTAAGCCTTGCTGCACCTTCATCTGCCATAAACTCTCGATTTCTGCTTACTGCCATTTGGATTATCGAGGCGACCATTGGCATAACAAACATCATGATCAGCATGACAATTGGATTTGGGCGGTCTCTGTCATCTCCACCACCAAACATATACATGAAGTTACTAAGCATAGCAATTGCACCTGCTATGGTAGCGGCTATCGTTCCGATCAAGATATCATAATGTTTCACATGACTCATCTCATGAGCTAAAACACCTTCAACTTCTTTATCGTCCAATAATTCCAGCAAACCTTCTGTTACAGCGACTGCGGCGTGTGAAGGGTTTCTACCTGTCGCAAAAGCATTAGGTACATGATCTGGGATGATGTATACTCTTGGCATTGGTGTACCTGCTTTATTTGACAGTCTATGGACAATATCATATAAACCTTTGGCACTTCTCTCATCAACCTCTACTGCATGATAATGAGCAAGTACCATTTTGTCAGAATTGAAATAACTCCAGAAATTCATCCCCAAAGCCAACAAAAAAGCGATCACCATCCCTTGCGTACCACCAATCATGCCACCAATCCAGACAAATAAAATCGTCAAAAGTGTCAATAAAAAAACAGTTTTAACAACTTCCATAATCTATCCCCTTTTCAAATAATATACCATCTATTTCTTCTTCACCAGCCCACAGGATATCATCTTCACTGGCACTATATAGTAGAATTTTAGCATCGAAAAGATAACCGTCGGCAAATTTTTGTGCTTCTTTTACAATCGTTTTATCACAAACAATAAAATCACAATTTAGAGCTTGTGCAAACAAAACATCTTTTTTAGTATCACATATGAGAGCAAATGGTATACTATTTTTTTCACAATGATATGAAATATCGAGAGTATCTTTTGAAAATTGGAAAATCACTTTTGCATTTGATGGTGTGTTTTTGATATCTTCGATAGATTTTATAAAATAAAAAGATTCATATGGAATCCAGTCATGACCTATAAGTATCATTTGATACCTGCACACTCATTTGAACAGTAATATTTACCATCTTTTATGACAGCTTCTTTGATGCTTATAAAAACACCACATTTTTTACACTCTACTACAGTATCTACTGGTTCATCATTTGATGATTTTTTATTTTTTTCAGACATCTTTTCGATTAAATTTCCATCACGAAAAAAAAGTATATATATACCATAGATAATGGCTGAAAGTATTATAAGTTTAAAAATCATTTTATTCCTTCAATAAAGAGGTAATTTCGCTTTCCTCTTTGAATTATTTTTGTATTCATGTTCTCTTTGATCTCTTGATAAACATTTTCACCTTTGTAAAACAGAAGTATGCTATCTTCATAAATGAAATCATTTGCTAAGTTTATCAAAAATTCTGTCTTTGCAACTGCTCTTGATGTGATCAAGTCTGCTTTGAAAGGTTTGATATTTTCAATACGATCACTCTGTATAGTTACGTTTTGTAAACCATAAGAAGATTTGACTAAATGTAAAAAAGCCGTACGCTTCATCAATGGTTCAACTAAAGTAAACTCGATTTCAGGATAAGCTATAGCCAAAATCATGCCAGGAAACCCTGCACCAGTACCTATATCTACTGCATTTTTAATCTTATCCAAATCCAGATATTGCATAGGATAGAGTGAATCTTGAATATTTTCTTCTACTTCTTTAGCATTTTTAGCACCTGAAAGACGATGAATTTTATTATATTCGAGTAAAAGTTTAGTAAATGTGTTAAAGTTTCTCATACATTGATTATAACAAAATGGACTTTTAAAGAGTTTTTTCATAACTATTAGTATAATATAAGAAAAATTTTATTAGGAGAAACAGACAATATGAATATAGACAAAATCAAACCAGGTGAAAATCCAGAAAAAGTTAATGCACTTATCGAAATACCATACGGATCAAATATAAAGTATGAGATAGACAAAGAAAGTGGTGCTGTTGAAGTAGATAGAATTCTTTTTTCAGCTATGTACTATCCTGCAAACTATGGATTTGTTCCAAATACTTTAGCTGAAGATGGTGATCCAGCTGATATATTGGTAATAAATGAAAACCCTTTCCAGGCAGGAAGTGTTGTGAGATGCAGACTTATTGGTATACTTGTTATGGAAGATGAAGCAGGAATGGATGAAAAACTAGTAGCTGTGCCTATTAGTAAAATCGATCCTACTTATGATGCAATAGAATCACTTGAAGATTTACCAAAAGCTACACTAAATAAAATCAAAAACTTCTTTGAAACTTATAAATTACTAGAACCAAACAAATGGGTAAAAGTACAAGATTTTAAAGGAAAAGATGCTGCACAAAAAATGTTACAAAAAGCGATTGATGCTTATAAAAAATAGTCAAATATCACCAAATAAATAGCTCTTTAATAAGGGCTATTTCAAAACAGATGCCCCATTTTGGCTTGTTTCGTTTTAAGATAACTCTTATTATAAGGATTTGCTTCTACAATAATAGGTAATCTCTCAACAATCTCTACTCCCTCTAAACTCTCTATTTTTTTTGGATTGTTTGTTAATAATTTAATTTTTTTGACACCAAAATAGTTTAATACATACTCTACAACTTCATAACTTCTCTCATCAGCATCAAATCCTAACTGATGATTTGCTTCTACTGTATCTAAACCTTCATCTTGTAGTGCATATGCATTTACTTTATTTAGAAGTCCTATATTTCTACCCTCCTGACGAAGATATATCACCATTCCACCCTCTTTTGCAATCATCGACAGAGCAAATTGTAACTGTTCACCACAATCACACTTCATACTACCAAGAGCATCACCTGTAAGACATTCACTATGAACTCTAACGATAGGAATTTTAGATAATGACTCACTAAATATAACTAGATGCTCCTTTTCCCCCTCTTTAAATGCCTGTATCAAAAAAGTACCAAATTTAGTGGGAAGCTTAGCGATTTGGGATATATCAATTTTCATATGTTATTATTTCCTATTTTATGGTAAAATATCTGCTTTTATAATCCAGTGCAGTACTATTTGGTCTGGATATTCTAAGATAATTTATTTTTATTTTAACACACTAGAGGCTAAAAGATGTTTAAAAGATTTAGACGAACCCGTATCAACCCAAGATTAAGAGACTTGCTTACACAAACAAAACTCTCTACAGATGACTTTATTTACCCACTTTTTATCAAAGCAGGTGAAGAAAATTTTAAAAAAGAGATCACTTCTATGCCAGGTGTATTTCAGATGAGTGCAGACGAAGCGATCAAAGAGTGTACAGAACTTAAAAAGCTGGGACTGTATTCGATTATTTTATTTGGTATTCCGCAAACAAAAGATAGTGTTGGAAGTGATGCACTTTGTGAACACGGTGTAATAGCTGATGCCATACGCAAAATCAAAACTGCTCATCCTGATATGTTTGTTGTAAGTGATTTATGTTTTTGTGAATACACAGATCATGGACACTGTGGCATACTTGATCTTGAAAATGAAACAGTAGACAATGATGCGACACTTAAAATACTCGGAGATCAGGCTATAGTTCATGCAAAAGCTGGTGTAGATATGATCGCACCTAGTGGCATGATGGATGGTATGATTACTGCTATAAGATCTGCTCTTGATGATGGTGGTTTTATAAATTTACCGATTATGAGTTACTCAACAAAATTTGCTTCTGCTTACTATGGTCCATTTCGTGATGTAGCAGAATCAGCTCCTAGTTTTGGAGATCGCAGAAGTTACCAGATGAATCCTGCTAACCGCGATGAAGCTATCCTTGAGAGTCTCGAAGATGAAAAAGAGGGAGCTGATATTTTGATGGTAAAACCAGCTCTTGCTTACATGGATATCATAAGAGACATCAAAAACAATAGCCGTTTACCATTGGCAGTGTATAATGTA
>JALSQA010000086.1 GCA_026985685.1 Campylobacterales bacterium
CTTTAATTCACTATTAATCGCACCAGCAACTCCACTAAAGAGTAACTTTTCTGCTCCGAATTTTTCTATCATAGTAGTTGCAGTTAAAGTAGCAAAAACCTTACCTATCTTACTATAAGCGATCACCAACTCAAAATCTTTATATTTTGCTAAATAATAATCATTTTTTGCATATGAGATTTTTTTATAATCCCCTATTTTTGCAAGAAGTGGTTCAATCTCTTCTCGCATAGCACCCATAATGGCTATTTTCATCTTTTTCCTTTAATCAATTTTTATAAATAAGATTCTATCTTTTTAAGGTTAAATCTTCTAAAGCTTTTCCCAAGAGTAAGAACATATGTTTTTATCATTTTTATTAAAATTAATACCAACTAGATAAGCTTCAAAACTTTGATATTTTTCATAATACTTTTTCTCTTTGATCTGCTCTAATGCAACATTTTGATCGTCATCAATAACCTTAAATTCAATAATATAAACTTTTTCATCTATTATTACACTCAAATCTATCCTGCCTCTGTTTGTAACATCTTCACCTATGATTTTAAGTCCTAGAGATTGAAGATAGATATATACTACACTAGCATAAAATCCCTCATAAGTATTGATTTTATTATTTGCATAGTTATTGTAAGGGATAGAAGCAAAGATAGCTTTTAGATTTTCTACAAAACTATCCACTTCTCCTCGAAGAAGTGCCATATAAATATTTTTTTGAAAAATCAATTTATCTGTACTTTGTTTTAGTAAGGTATCTATGATATAACTATTGAAAGATTTTTCAACTTCTTGATTTGGAAGCCTTAGTTTGTATGATATACTTCCTAAATACTCATCTTCTATGACTTTATCAATTGTCAAATATCCTGCTTGATATAAAATGACTTCTAAATCAAGATTTTCTATATCAAAAGAGCTTAAAAGTTTTTCATCAACTACTAAGTTACTAAGCTTTGGTAAAAAATAATGATTTTGCTTTATCAGTTTTATCAAAAATGTAGGCGTTCCTGTCTCAAACCAATAGTTTTTATATTTAAACTTTTTAGCAATAAACTGTAACGTATCAAAGGGATTATAAATATCATCTTTTAAAAAGTTATAACCATCATAATATCTTTTAAATCTTTGCATATCAACATCTTTAAGATATGATTGAAATCTTGTATCTATATCATTTTGTGTATAACCACAGATATTGCCATACTCTTCATCTAAAGATATATCTGTTAACATATTTAACCCACTGAAGATAGAAGCTTTACTAAACTTACTAACACCTGTTAAAAATGCAAATCTTATAAATTCATCACTACCCTTGATAATCGAATAAAAACCTTTGATATATTCCCTTATCTCTTTTGATATTTCAATCTGATCAAGATTATCAAGTATAGGTTTATCATACTCATCTATGAGTATGACTACTTTTTGATTATATTTTTTGTATGTTTTTTGAATAAGTTCTCTAAAACAACTGCTTGAATTTGTACTGTTTTCACAATTTATATCAAGTTTTTCCTGGTTAAATCTTAACATATCTAAAGCTGTTTGTTCTATATCTTCAATGCTTCTTAAATTCCCATCCCAACTTATTTTTATAACAGGATACTTCTGGCTCCAGTCCCATTTATCATAGATATAAAGCCCAGTAAAAAGTTCTTTATTACAGGCAAAAAGTTCTGAAAGTGTATCTAAAAAAAGACTCTTACCAAATCTTCTTGGGCGAGATAAAAAAGCATAGCTATAATGAGATACAATACTTAAAGCCTCTTTTGTTTTGTCAATATATATGCACTGTGTTTCTCTTATCTTCTTAAAACTTTGTATCCCGATAGGAAGTTTTTGCATACGTTGCCTTTTTTAATTTGATCTTAGTAAGTATTTCTGAACGTAGGATATTTGATGATCAAGTGTTGTGATCAAAACATCTTTTTCAAAATATTTAGCTTTCTTTTCAATCGTACCTGATGGGTCTATCACACAGCTTCCACCCCAGAAACCAAGTCCATCTTCAAATCCAACACGATTGACAAATATCACATAAGCTCCAGATAATATCGCTGTTGTACTAAGGATTCGTTTCCACTTTGTCTCTATCTCTAAGGCATCATCACCAAATCCACGTGCAGGTGAATTTGCTATAACATATAAAAATGAAGGCTTCTCTTTAGCAATTTCATCTATGATTTTTGTACTCCACATATCTTCACAAACAGTAACCATGCTTTTGCCAAAAGGTGTCATAAAACTTTTAAGTCCTTCACCTTTAAAGAAAAACCTTGCCTCTTGAAACATACCATAATTTGGTAGATTATTCTTATGATGCACATTAAGAAGCTGACCTTTACTATAATACAAACCACTATTATATATCTTATGCTCTTCACGTGTTGCCCCACCAAGAACGATGTCAACATCTTCGCTCAACTCTTCAAAAATAGACAGTTCTCCCAGTAAAAATGCATCTTCATAAACAGAATCCATCAACATATATCCATTTAGAGATAATTCAGGAAAGACAACAACATCTACAATATCCTTTACCTCTTTGACAATACTTTCATGTACTTCAAAATTATCTCGGCAAAGTTTAGGACTGATTTGGGCTAAAGCAATTTTAATCATTTTATCTCATCAAATGCACTCAGAAGTGTTGTCATGTTTGTAATACTTATTGTAGGTTTTTTAGTACCTCGTCTGTTTAAACCTTTGAGTACACTACCACCAAATTCTATAAACATATCAATTTCACTATCAAATTTTTCAATAGATTGTTTATATAAAACAGGTTTTATTAACTGCTCAGGCAAAAGGTTGATTGCTTCATCTTTACTATTATATTTTTGGGCTGTTACATTAGATACAACTGGAGCTAAAAATGAATCTTTAAGTACCTCTTGCAAACTTTGCTTCAAAGGTTCAAGAGCGGGTGTCAATATAGGACAGTGACTCGCAACTGACATATTTAACAATAGGGCTCTTTTTGCTCCAGCTTCTTTGAAGATACTTTCCATAGATTTTAAATCATCTCTGTTTCCAGCTGCTACTATCTGTCCATTGCTGTTATAATTGGCAGCCCATACTTCTTTACCTGCTTCTCTAGCTTCTTGTGTCAGTTTTTCTACTGTCTCATCATCCAGACCAATCAATGCCATCATACCTGCATTTTTACCTTCACAAGCTTCTTGCATAAGTTTACCACGCTGATGAACAAGTTTCACACCATCAACATAATCCAATGCACCTACACTCACAAGAGCAGAAAATTCACCAAGTGAATGTCCAAGTGCAAAAACAGGTTTAATATTTTGAGCATCTTCAAATAATTTATGAGCAATAGAACTTACAAGTAAAATAGCAGGCTGGGTATATTGTGTTTGTTCAAGTTTATCATTTTCTTCAAATAGCAAAGATTTGAAATCTACACCAATAGCATCAGAAGCATTTGAAACCATATCTTTAGCAATATCAGAAGCATCATAAAAATCTTTTCCCATTCCTATAGACTGAGAACCTTGTCCGGGAAATATAAAAGCAGTTTTTTTCATAAAAATCCTTGTTTTTTACAAAGATTATATCAAGAAATATGTAAGATGAGGATTACCCCATCTTACAGCAGTGTTAGTGACAGCCACATCCTGTGCCACAACTTTCACCACCACCTACTTGACCGCTAAGTACTTCATCAGGTGTTGCTTCACGTACATCAAGAATCTTTAGATTAAAAGTAAGATCTTTACCAGCTAATGGATGATTATAATCAATAGTAACACTTTCATCATTGAAAGATTTTACAGTTACCATAACAGTTTCACCATTTTCACCTTGTCCATAAAGCTGCATACCCTCTTTTAATTCTAATCCGGCAAATTGTTCAGCAGGTAAAGTTTCTTCTGCTTCTGGATTAACTTCACCATATGCATCAGCAGCAGCAACTGTGATTGATTTTTCATCACCAGCATTAAGCTCTTTTAACTGGCTTTCTAATCCTGGAATTATTTGATTTTTTCCTGTTATAAATTCTAAAGGAGCGTGTCCTTTATTTGAATCTAATATTTCGCTCTGATTTTTTTCTGTTAAATCATACTCTATCGATACTACCTGGTTATTTTCTATAGCCATTTATTTTCCTCATGTAAATTTAGTTGAACATTATAGCACATTAGCCTTAGCTATAAATGCTTTTTGGCAATATTTGCCTGTGCACTGTTTGGATAGCTTGCTATTACAGCTTGAAAAAATCTGTTTGCATT
>JALSQA010000087.1 GCA_026985685.1 Campylobacterales bacterium
AAAGTACTTTCATAAACTTATCGATATCACGCCGACTTGTGTATGCTTGTTTTTTTACTTTGTCACCTTTGACAAAAATACCCATCCATCTATGGTATCCTTGCTCTACATCCAGGAGAGTATAACCATCTTTCCAACGTTTTTCTATAGCTTGTGCAAAACCACTGAAATATTTTCTACTCTCAAAGCCTTGTGTTGTATAAGGTGTGTTTTTGGCAAATAAACCTACCCATACATGATCTGCATACATACTGCCAGGTAATATTATCCCCACTGTTAAAATCATTTTATAAATTTTTCGTTTCATTCAACCCTCCTTAAAGTTATATCTAAAAACCATTAGCTAAATCGATAAGATAATAGCCATCTTTGATATTTTGATCAAACTTTTTTACAAATAGATCAAAATCATCACTAAAACTAAGTCGTTGATGTTCAAATTTTGCATCTTCACTAAAAACAGCTATCCACTTTCCAACACCATATTCAAGTTGTGTTAAGTTATATCCCTTTTGCCACATCTGATCTATCTTATGATAAATTTGTGACCAATATCCTCGCGAACTAAAAGTTTGTCTTCCAAAACCAGAACCTTTGGCAAACAAGCAAATCCATTTTGCTTCACCTTGTTGAACATCAATAAGTTTTAAACCCTGCTTCCAGCGATTTTTGATGATAGCTTCCATATCACCCCATTTATTTTTGGTGTTGTATGACTGTGCTTTATAACTTGTACCTTTAGCAAAAACACCTACCCATTTTCCAAGACCATACTCGATATCAATCAAATCATAACCACTTTTCCAACGCTCTAGTACAATCGGTCTAAAATGTTTCCATGTACCTGCACTATGAAATGATTCATCTTTAAAACCAGTTCCTTTTGAAAAAACACCTACCCATTTTCCATTACCATACTTTATGGAAGTCAAATCATATCCATCTTTCCAATTTTCTTTAACTTTTTTTCTAAAATCATCCCAAAACAGTGTTGCGTAAAGTTTTTGATCTGTATATTTGATGCTTTTTGACTGTGCAAAAACACCTATCCATTTATTGTGTCCTTCATAAGCAAAGAGTGTATTAATTATAAAAAGCAACATAAGTAAAAGTTTCATTCATTTTTCCATTTATTATAATATTTTATAATAAAAGTATAGCTATATAGTGCTTTATTTTTGCTTCATGATTTATAGAAACATCCATACTTCATTAACCATTTTATGATAAAGTATTGTTTCTCTTATTTTTCAAAGGAATTTTTTTATGTCAAATAAACAAAAATTTTTACATACTTTTTTTATACTATCATCTATATCAATATTAACAACAGGCTGTGGCTATACAATCAAAAAAAACAAACCAAGTCAACCTAATACAACAGATAATACAACTCAAAACACACAACAAAACAACAATACAAATAATACATCCTCTAACAATCAAGATCAAAACAATACCCAACAAAATAACCAAACCCAAGACAACCTTCAAAGAAAAGTCTATGAATGTAGTGCTACAAAAAACAGTGAAGACAACTTTAGTGATCATTTTATCTCAAATTCTCATGATGACATTGCCTATCCTGATAACAACAAATACACTTTCAATCAATTAACAGTTAAAGATATAGAGATATTATTTAATCATGCTCACCAAAATGATCCTAGTGTAAACCAGGATATCACACTACCAAATCAAGATATATGGGATAACATGAGTGAAAGCCAAAAAGTACTCTATCTTGTCAACTCGGAACGTTGTGCAAGAGGTATTCGTCTTTTTGAAGGTATTGATTTAGATATACAAAATAGTGTCACCAAACCTTATGCTAACTATATCGCAAATCATGAAAGCGACTTTGCAGCCAATCCACATCAGGCTGATGGAACAACACTCAAACAAAGACTTGAAAATGGTGGAGTTGTTTTAGGTTCTAATGCAGTTTATATAGGTGAAAATATAGCAGAATTTGGTGTTGCTTACTCTAATGGATACCAACCTGTTTATGCTAGTGCTGCCAAATCAGTTTATGGATGGCTATACTTAGATAAAGCAGAAAATTACGGACATAGAGAGTTTGTACTTATTACTGGCTTTGATGATGATTCTGGTTTGCCTGATCAAGAGGGAATTATCTCAGTTTACACAGCCAAACACCAAAAACAAGACAATCAAGGTTACTGGACTAATTCATTTACAGTGATGGATGGATTTGATCCTCGTCCAAACTGGGACAATAATCTAGCACATATCCAAAGAGTGGAGTTGTATAGATAATGCTAAAGGGCACCTCCACTGCCATTAAGTTAAGGATTTTATACTCGCAAATGGTGACTTTAATCCCATTTAACTGAGGTCTGTAAAAACCCTAAGTAATCATAAGATTCTATCAATATATACTTTTTGGTTTAAAATCAAGCCCTTTTACAATAAGTTTAGAATCGCTGTTTTTTTGTTGTATTTTAGCCATAAGTTCTACTGGTCTATCCATCTTATAAAACTCTTTTCGTATAACTTTACCATCTGATCCAAACCATTTTTGAAAGCCTTCTTTGTAGTTATTTTTATATAGTACTTTTGAATACAACTTACCATCTAGTGTAAACTCTTTTTGAAATCCCTCTTTTTTACCATCTTTATAATCTACAATCAGGGCAAGTTTACCATTTTCAAAATACTCTTTTTCAGCTCCTTGCTTCTTATCATTTATGTAAGTAACTTCATGTTTTAACTTTCCACTTGCAAAATAACTTTTTTCAACACCTTCACGTTTACCCATTTTATAAGGCATTTGTTCAAGTAAGTGACTCGAACGATCATACCATTTCATGACACCATTACGTTTACCTGATGTGTAATTAATCTTATATGCTAACTGACCACTTCTATAATAAACTTTTTCTATACCTTCTTTTATACCTTTTTTAAATTTTGTATAAGTGCCGTCTTTGTATATTGTTTCGCTACGTAGTTCACCTGTTGAAAAATAACTTTTTACAAGTTGTGCCTGCAAGTAAACACAGCTGTAAGTTAATAAAACTAATATAGTTTTAATTTTCATAATTTTTTCCTTCACTAAAATGGATATATCAAACACGACCACTTAAAAATGTGGTCGTGACAGGAAAGTAATTTATTTCCAACCTGTTTGAACAATATTTGAAGAGTTCTCATATGGATACTTTTCAAGTAACTCTTTAATTGAAAGCTTTTGATCACCATCTCTCATAAAGTGAGCTAGTGTTACTGATGCCCAGTAATCATCTTCATATTTTGTTCCCTGAAGTTGAATCGGAACACCTTTTTTATTTACTGTATGACAAGCTACACAAGTAACAGGTCCTGCATATTTTCCATCTGGACTATATTGTAAAGCCTGTTGATGTGTCGTTACATCAACACTTCTTTCTTCACCATCAAATCTTGTAGAATAAAGACCATGTGTTGATTCATGACAAGTTTGACAAGCGATATTTCCATGTCCTTTTGAATATCTATACAATGAATATTTATTTGGCAAATCTATAGGAAAATATTTTCCACCAGTCTCTTGTTCAACAAATGGTGCCATATGACAATCCGCACAATGAGGTTCTGATGCAGCTAACCACCAGTCATTTCCTCCAGAAGCAGCTTTGTATGGTACATCACCGCCAGTTGGGTGATTCCAAGGTTTAAGATCTAAATTACCATCTTTACCTATATTTTTAACCAATACTGCAGATTTATGCTCTGAATAATATTTTAATACTTCATTTGAACCAGTAACTTTTGGATCTGCCAGTGATGCAAAATAATTTTCATCTCCACCTGCAAAAGTATTAATAATCTCTTTTAATGTCTTATTACGCATAGTTTTACCTAACTGCTTACTATCGTTTTTGATATCATCATAATTTTGAAATTTCTGAGCTATCTTTGTATGACAGTTTGTACAATACAAACCACGCATTTTTGTACTTCTACCGTGTTCATCTTTATTGGATACATTTTCAAATTGCCATTTTCCATATGAATTTAGGAAAAAAGGTGGCTTAGCATCTGGATTTGAGTGTGCATCACGTCTAACATAACAACCTCCACCTGAGTTTCTAATATCTCCTTTAGAAAATCTACCTTCTCCATAACGGTCTGTTACTCTAAATGGATTTGTATCATCATTCATACTAGGATTTTGGAAATGGGTAGGATGACAGGATTGACAAGCTTGACTACGACCTGCACCATCTGGCATAGGAACCATTCCAAGGTGG
>JALSQA010000088.1 GCA_026985685.1 Campylobacterales bacterium
CAATGTTGATTTTAAATTATGCAAAAAAAATAATAGCATTACAAAAAAAATATAAACTTCATGTATATACACCGAAAATAGAAATTATTTACATCAATGCACTTAAAAAAATAGGCAAACCTAAAGTTGCTTTACAAGAAGCAAAAAAAATAAGATTAGAAAATCTAAATGATATTCAAAAAGCAGAATTACTTTATCTTGAGGGAGATTTGAGTATTGTTTTAGGAGATAAAGGCAGTGCTAAGAGCTATTTTTTACAGTGTGGGGAAATTGTTGAAGATAATGCATGGCAAAAAATGTGTGCAGAGCATTTGAAACTTTTGAGTGAATAGTTCTAATAGATATACCCTTTAACTATTTTTGCTATAATCAACAGTAAAAAATACAGGAACAAGAATGGAAAAAGCAAAATATATTTGGATGGATGGTCAACTCGTAAACTGGGATGATGCAAAAGTTCATGTATTAACGCATACACTGCACTATGGTAACGGAGTATTTGAAGGAACCAGAGCATATCAGACAGAAGATGGATTAGCAATATTTAAACTTCAAGAACACTGTAAAAGGTTATATAACTCTGCGAAGATAACAGCAATCAAGCCAAATATTGGAATCGATGAACTTGAAAAAGCACATGTAGAGATATTGAGAGTAAATGAATTTAAATCAAATGTTTATTTAAGACCGTTAATCTATTTAGGGTATGGTGTAATGGGTGTTCATCATGTAAAAGCTCCAGTACATACAATGATAGCAGCATGGGAGTGGGGTGCTTATCTTGGTGAAGAAGGTTTAGAAAACGGTATTCGTGTTATGACTTCATCAATAGTGAGAAATTCCATTCGGTCAAATTTTGGTAAAGCAAAAGCAGTTGCAAATTATCTAAATAGTCAGATGGCAAAATATGAAGCGATAGAAGCAGGATTTGAGGAAGCATTGATGTTAGATGACAATGGCTTTGCTGCGGAAGGGACTGGAGAGTGTCTGTTTATAATCCGTGATGGAAAACTTATCTCACCACCAAATGATAATTCACTAGAGTCTATCACTCAGGCAACTGTACTTGATCTGGCAAAAGATTTAGGTATAGAGATAGAGAGAAGAAATGTAACAAGAGATGAAATATATATTTGTGATGAAGCATTTTTTACAGGTACAGCAGCAGAGGTAACACCTATTAATTCACTTGACAATAGAATAATAGGTAATGGAAAAAGAGGGGAAATGACTAAAAAATTACAAAGTGCATATTTTGATGTTGTTTTTGGAAGAAACGAAAAATATAAACATTGTTTAACATACATATAGGGAGAGTATATGCCAGCAGATTTAAACGACTATTTTAACAAGAAAAATGGTGGGAAAAAAGGTGGAGATTCTGGTTCTAACAAACCAACACCACCAGATTTTTTAAAAGACTTTAGTAAAAAAACAGGATTATTGTATCTATTGATGGGGCTTGTGGTTTTATTTGTAGTTGCAAAACCATTTGTTGTTATCCAATCAGGTGAAGTGGGTATTAAAGCAACAGCAGGTAAATATGAACCTGAACCTTTAGGACCTGGTTTTCATATTTTTATGCCATTTATCCAAGAAGTGAAAGTAGTCGATACAAAAGTAAGAAGTATCAACTATACAACAAAACCTAGTGACAATATAAGTATCGGACGTGATTCAGGTGTGCGTAATGCATCTGCAATTTCTGCACTAGATAAAAGGGGCTTATTGATATCTATAGATATCACTGTTCAGTATCGACTTAAACCGCAAACCGCACCGCAGACGATTGCTACATATGGTTATGCCTGGGAAGAAAAAATCATCAACCCAATAGTTCGTGATGTTGTAAGAAGCGTGATTGGACAATACAAAGCAGAAGAGCTTCCTGTAAAAAGAAACGAAATAGCCGATCAGATAAGATTGGGTATAGAAGAGCAGGTAGTAGCAAAAAAAGGACAACCTGTTGAGCTTGCAACTGTAAATTTACGTGAAATTATCTTGCCCGAAAAAATAGTAGAGCAGATTGAACGTGTTCAAATAGCAAAACAAGAAGCCGATCGTGTAAAACTTGAAGTTGATCGTGCAAAACAAGAAGCAGAGAAAAAAGCAGCACTTGCACAAGGTGATGCAGATGCTAGAAAGATTCGTGCACAAGGTCAGGCAGATGCGATTAAGATTGAAGCAGAGGCTAAAGCATTTGAAAATATAAAAATAGGTAAAAGCCTGACACCTGAAATGTTAAGACTAAAACAAATCGAAGTCCAAGGTGCATTTAATGATGCACTCAAAGTAAATAAAGATTCAAAAATCTTCCTAACCCCTGGAGGATCAGTGCCAAATATCTGGATAGATGCTAAAGATAAAGAAAAAACAACTTCAGTATCACAAAAATGAAAGAAGTTATAAATAAGATAGATTGGGATAAGAGCGAACTTATCCCTGTAATCGCACAAGATTATCAAACCAATGAAGTATTGATGTTGGCATACATGAATAAAGAAGCTCTCTCTTTGACACTAGAGAGCGGAAAAGCTCACTATTTTTCACGCTCAAAACAACGTATATGGCAAAAAGGTGAAAGCAGTGGCAATATACAAATCATCAAAGATATGTATGTTGATTGTGATAATGATACACTTTTGATCAAAATCGAACAAGTTGGTGGAGCAGCTTGCCATACAGGAAGAAAATCATGTTTTTTTACAAAACTTGATACTTTAGAAGTTGTCAGTGATGTAGATACAAGTGCGATACAAAACTACAGCGTGATAGACAAAGTATATCATGTTATACAAGAGCGTAAAAAAGCAGACCCAAAATCTTCCTATGTTTCATCACTTTTTCATAAAGGTGAAAATAGTATCTTGAAAAAGGTTGTTGAAGAGGCTGGAGAGTTTTGCTTTGCTGTAAAAGATGATGATGAAAAAGAGATTGTCTATGAAGCAGCAGACTTGGCATTTCATGTGCTTGTAGCATTAGGAGAGAAAAATATCGATCCTGATCGTATCAAGCAAGAGTTAGAAAGAAGATTTGGCTTGAGCGGCATAGAAGAGAAAAAGATGAGAAAAAGCCATGCACCTAACAACACTCAAACAGAGGATTCTTGATTATATTCACTATTTGAGTATATATGACTACATAGCCTATGGTTGGCTATTAGCATTATTAATCTGCTTTTTACTGTTAGCAATAGTTTTGGCAAATAAAAAACCAAAACTTGCTACTTTCTTTATCTTTAGTGTATTTGTATTGATGTTTATTGGTCCTTTGGGATTGAAATATGGGTTAGATAAAATAATCAGAAATGCACTTGTTGTAGATCAAAATAGTACACAGCTACCTTTTTCAAAAAATTTAGTTGTTGTAGGAAAAATTGAAAACAGAGGAAAAGTCGATTTTCAAAAGTGTAGGGTTTTTGTCAAAGTATTAAAAGAAGACAAAAACAAATATAAACAGATACTTGATTTATTAAAACCTATTCGTAAAAAAACACTTACTTTAGATTCAAATATAAGTAAAGGAAAAACTTTGGCATATAGGGTTGTATTGGATCATTTTGATTATCATAAATCTTATATAGTAAAACAAGATGTGGAGTGTTATTGATGATGTATTTTAGTGCTTTACACTGGATTATTATCGGTGTTTTTACTTTATTGTTTTTGTTGTTGTCATTATTGGCTATGAAAGAGACAAAACAAAAAACAGTTATTAGCATGATTTTCGCCTCTTTTCTGGTAACAGTTTTTGCTACAATCGTATCTCTTTATGTGTTAGATAAATATACTAAAAAAGTAAAAATATTAACTTACTCTGTACGAAATGATTATGCACATGAAAGTGTTATCATCAGTGGAAAAGTTCAAAACATTGGTCGCTATGAAGTAGGGTACTGTACTTTAGAACTTCGTATTTCAAATGATATCAAAGGAAGATATGCCAAGACTTCATACTTTTCACCAACAAAATCAGTGGATATGTTTGGCTCAAAACAGAAAAAAAATATAGTCAAAGTTGAAAAAGAGATAGTTTACAATTTACCTCCAAAACAAACAAAAAAATTCCTACTAATAGCAAGAATACCTTCGCATTTTGAAGGTGCAAAATACAAATTGAAACTTTTTTGTCATTAACTTAAGTTTTTTTTGTAAAATCCGATTTTGACTAAAATACATATGATAGGAATTT
>JALSQA010000089.1 GCA_026985685.1 Campylobacterales bacterium
CACTTTTGTCCATACTCTTCGTTAGATTTCTTTGAATTAGCTACGGCTAGTCCTGCAAAAATCTGCCTCGATTATGAACAAAATTGATTGCATCAAATTTCAGAATATTAGTTGGTGCGGTAATAAAGATAAAATATTGGAGATACCTATGCAAACATTAACAATTAAAGTTAAAGATGATTTAGTATCAGAGGTTATAAAGGTGCTAGAGCAGTTTAAAGATAATATTCAAATTACAAAAGATAGAAATTTAGAATTTGATCCATATTTTTATGAAAGACAAAAAAAGTTACAACAGATTAGAGATGATATTTCACGTGGTGAAATGTTGACTCATGATTTTGAGACTTCGATGGATGAATTGATAAAAGAGCTTGAACGTTGAAAATTGTTGAATCTGATGAATATAAAACTAGATTGAGAGAAATAACAAATTTTATAAAAAAAGATAAAAAATCTGTTGCAATTAGTTTTGCAAAAGATCTTAGAAAAAGTATTAAGGATTTAAATAACTTTCCATTTAAATTTAGAAAATCTATTTATTTTGATGATAAAAATATTAGAGATATGATTTTTAAGGGATATACAATTGTTTATGAAATCAATGTTGATGAAGATTTGATTATAATATTAAATATATTTAACAAAAACAAGAGATGATTTCCTCTATTGTAGTGTTCTTTAATGCCATTAAGTTAAGATATATTTATATGTTTTACTTGGAATTGGAAGGCTAAACTTTGTTAATCGGGACTAAAGTCTCCGCTTCCAATATAAAAAAATCATTCTACTCTCTAAGTCGTTTGATTTTTGCTCCTAGTTTTTGTAACTTTTCTTCTAGTTTTACATATCCTCGATCAAGGTGATATATTCGGTGCACTTTTGTAGTGCCAGTTGCTATCAATCCTGCTAATACCAAAGCTGAACTAGCTCGAAGATCAGTTGCCATGACATCTGCACCGTAAAGTTTGGCATTACCTTCGATTGTAGCTATATGGTTATTTAGTGTGATATCTGCTCCCATACGGTTTAGTTCACTAACATGCATAAATCTATTTTCAAATAAACGCTCTTCTATGGTGCTTGTCCCGTCTGCGATAAGAGAGAGTGCCATAAACTGAGCTTGCATATCAGTTGGAAAACCAGGATATTCTGTAGTAGAAAATTTTAATGCTTTTATGCGTGAAGCTGGTTTTATGGTGATTTTCTCTTTTTCTATTTCAAAATCGTATCCCATCTCCTGGAGTTTTAGGATGATTGAGACTAAATGGGCATGATTTACTTTTTCTAAAGTGATTGCTGAGTTTGTTATAGCTCCAGCACACAGATAAGTTCCTGCCTCGATACGATCAGGGATTACGGTGAAATCTTTGATATTTATAAGCTCCTGATTGGTTCCCTCTATTACAAGTTCATCACTTCCTATCCCCTCTATATGAACTCCTGCATCTTGAAGTACTTCACAAAGTTGAACAACTTCAGGTTCTTTTGCTGCGTTTATGATCGTGGATGTTCCTTTTGCCAGAGCTGCTGCCATGACGATATTTTCTGTACCTGTTACAGTGATTTTATCAAAAACTATAGTAGCACCCCTTAGTCCATCTGGTGCTTTTGCTATTACATAACCTTGTTTGATCTCTATTTGTGCACCCATCATCTCTAATGCTTTTAAGTGTAGATCTATAGGTCTTTGACCGATAGCACAACCGCCAGGGAGGCTTACTTCACAGATACCAAAACGTGCTAACAATGGACCTAATGTAAGGATAGAAGCTCTCATTTTACGTACTATATCATAGATTGCAGTAGTATTGTTTATCGTTGTTGCATCGATGTGTACCTGGTTATTTTCATAGGTATAAGATGCACCTAGATTTTCCAAAAGTGTGAGCATGGTAAAGATATCATTTACTGCTGGAAGGTTATATATGGTTAAAGGTTTTTTTGCTAGTATAGTTGCTGCTATTAGGGGTAGGGCGGCATTTTTTGCACCATCTATTTTTACAGTGCCTTGTAATTTATTTCCACCTTGTATCTCTAAATAATCCAAATTAATATTCCTTGGCTTTTCTTTTCATTATAACTATATTTTGTAAAGATTTACTTGACTTGGACGATATTTACGTCATATCGTGATAATACTCACACATTGGAGCAGTCAAATGGCATATCAAAAAACTTTAATATCAATCTTTATCTTTATGTTAGGAAGTCTATTTTCCTTTTCAGGTTGTGGTAAGAGTGCTAAAAATGAGAATATAGTAAAAAAAACTGATGATACGCCAAAGCCTGCTGATATGATCACAAAAGCATATGGAAAACTTCTTCCACCACCTGATGATAAAATATATTTTGGTGCGTATGCTGACTTTGGACCAGCAGAAGATAATGTTAGTGAAATTAATATCAAGAGATTTGAGAAAACAGCAGGCAAAAAAATAGCTTGGGCATACTTCTCAAACCAATGGGATGAGGGGATAGTTTATCCAAAAGAGAAAGTACATGAAGTATATAATGCAGGAAAAATTCCTTTTATACGTATGATTCCTCAAATGGGTACGGGTGAAGATGTTCATGATCAAGATCCAGTATATAAAATGCAAAGTTTTATTGATGGTGATTTTGATGAAGATTTACGCCAGTGGGCTAGAGATGCAAAAGCAGATAAAATACCTTTGCTTATAGATTTTGGTGTAGAGATGACAGGATTTTGGATGCCATGGTCTGGGTTGTATTGTGGAGCTGGTAAAACAGATGGTTATGGTGATCCCACTTATCCAGATGGACCTGAAAGATTTCGTGATGCATACAGGCATATAATCAATATCTTTAGAGAAGAAGAAGTTCATAATGTAACATGGTTTTTTCATCCTGATATCCAGAGATTACCAGATGAAGAGTGGAATAGTGCAAAATATTATTACCCTGGAGATGATTATATTGACTGGATTGGTTTGAGTGTTTATGGGGTACAGTTTAAAAATGAAGATTGGATTTTATTTTCTGAGTCAGTGGCACAAAGTGCAAATAATATCAGTCAAATTACATCTGCAAATAAACCTGTCGCTATATTAGAATTTGGTGTAACAGATGGTCGCAGTGATGGTACTAAAAGTGATTGGTTTATAGATGCTTTTGATACGATTTTAAATACACCTAAGTTAAATATAAAGGCGATTAGTTATTGGAATGAAAACTGGGAAAATAAAGATGGTAGTTATACTTTATTAAAAATTGATTCATCTCCACATAGTTTGACAACATTTAAATCATTAATTCAAAATGATCGTTTTATTTCTAAATGTAACTTTGAAGAGTTAGCTCAGTAGATAGAGTGAAATCTCATCTGCTAAGAAAAAGTTAGGATTGTAGAGTATATTTTCCTTTTGGATGAGTTTTTTTGCATCGATTAAATCTTTAGCAAGTTGATGTTGCTTTTGATTAAGAAGACTAATCTTCACTCCTGCATCACTTCTTAATCCAAGCAAAATTTTTTCACTTTTTATCGCTTGTGTATTAAGGTGCTCTGTAGTGATATTTAAAGGATCTTTTATATAATCTTCTATAGATGAAGTTGGATAAAATCGTCTATCTTTCAAAAAACCAACTGCACCACTTCCTATGCCAATGTAATCTTTATATTGCCAATATCCAAGGTTGTGTTTAGATTTGTATGTACCAAAATTTGATATTTCATATTGTGGTAGGTGGGATTTTATTTTTTTTGTAAACCAGTATGCTATATCTTCATCATCATCACTTACTTGTGGTGTAGCGAAAAATTTTGTATTTTCTTCTATAGTTAATGAATATGCACTTAAATGATTTATAGGAAGAGAAAATGCAAGTTTTAAATCTTGTTCCAATAACTCTTTTGTATCTATATGTGTACCATAGATGAGGTCTATTGAAATATTTTCAAAACCACAAGAAGCAGCCATCTGTGGTGCAAGGTATGCTTGTTTTGATGTATGATTTCTTCCTAAGAGAGTAAGTTTATTTGTATCAAAACTTTGTACTCCAAAGCTGATTCGATTTACGCCAAGATCTTTCATACCATTTAGCCAGGTTTTTGTAGCCGAATTTGGATTTGCTTCAGTTGTAATTTCTGCATCTTCTTTTAGATATAGAGAAATTTTTTTAAAAAAAGGTATAAATAATGAAGCAGATACAGTAGATGGTGTACCACC
>JALSQA010000090.1 GCA_026985685.1 Campylobacterales bacterium
ATCACTTTTGTCCATACTCTTCGTTAGATTTCTTTGAATTAGCTACGGCTAGTCCTGCAAAAATCTGCCTCGATTATGAACAAAATTGATTGCATCAAATTTCAGAATATTAGTTGGTGCGGTAATACTTACTACAGCTTATCTTTACTATCTAGGTAATTATCTAAAATCAATTTCAGATAAACTTTATCAGCACTGTTTATAAGTACATCATCAAAATAACCTCTGGTTTTATCATCGACGATAGAATCAAAACTTCTAAAAAGTAAAACCGTAGTTTCATCTCTTTTTTCGATGCGATTAAAAAGGACTTCAAAATCCAGGCTTGGTATTTCATTGTCTACCATGATGATTTTATAGTTATGTTTTACGATGCTATCTAAAAAGTCAGATGTTGAATTTGCAATATCTACTTTTTTATACATTTGAGATAATACTTTTTCAAATATCTTTGTCTCTACTTTACTTTTTTTATAGATAAGTACATTTCGGCGATCTTCTTGCTCTTGTTGTATATTCTCATCATTACTTAGATCAAGTGTTAGATTTGGCTGGGGTTTGACTGGCTCTATTATTTGAGTGTTTTGTGCTGTTTGATCTGATTTTTGAACAACAGGTATGATTTCATCCTCTTTTAGTGGGATGGTATATGTTTTTAAAAGTGTTACGATGTCTGATTGTTTGATTGGTTTTGGGATATATTCATCAAATCCATCATTAAGAAATTTTTCACGATCGCCTTTTAAAGCATTTGCTGTGAGTGCTATAATTGGGATATGATTTAAGCCATGATCTTCTTCATAAGCTATAATCTTTTTAGTTGCACTAACGCCATCCATAACAGGCATGGCGATATCCATGAAAATCAAATCATAATCACCACTTTGTCTGGCTTCATAAGCTTCTTTACCATTTTCTACTGTTGTAACGTCTAAATTTTCATTTTTCAGGATTTTAGTTATGAGTTTTTGATTTATTTCATTGTCTTCTGCGACAAGGATATGATATCTCTCTTTTTGCTGTAGGACTTTTCGTTTGATATCAGCGATTTTAACTTCAGGGAAATCGGCTTGTTTCTGGATTTGGTGGAACATTTTTGCCAATTTTGAAAGGTATAAAGGTTCAGAGATGATGAAAATATTTTCTCCTTTGTACTTTTCAGCTTCGATACGCATCTGTGTAGGTACGATCAAGAGTAGTGGCAAGTTAAGTGATTTTAATAGTTCAAATGACTCATCATCAAGTTCGCTTTTATTGGCTATGATGAGATTTACATCTGTGAGTATATCACTGTTTGTAAGTTGTTCTATTGTAGCTTTTTTAGCTACTGAACCTAAGTATTCTACATATGAGAGTGTGATATCTGATAATTTATCTTGCCCTTGAGATATGACAAGGGCATGAAAATGTTTGTATCTGTTTTTTAGGTTATTTCTTAGTGGTTTACCTTTTTTTAGAGTAAGTGTAAAGAAAAATTTGCTTCCTTTTGACTTTTGGCTCTCTACTTCAAGTCTGCCATCAAGTAGTTCAATATAATTTGAAGATATAGTAAGCCCCAGTCCAGTCCCACCATATTTTCTGGTGATAGTGGAGTCTGCCTGAGAAAATGCATCAAATACATCTCTGGCTTCTGCTTCACTCATACCGATACCTGTATCACTTACTTCAAAGTAAATTTTCTCCATGTCATTTTGATGAGATTCAAGTTTTTTAATTCTAAGAGCGATATGTCCATTTTCAGGGGTAAATTTGAGTGCATTTGAGATTAGATTTAAGAGAACTTCTTTGATTTTTGTGATATCGCCTAAGAGATAGTTTTCAAAACCACAATCCATATACATGGATAGATTGATATTTTTATTTTCTGCTTTTGGCATGTAGACATCGATACTATTTTCAAACTCATCAACTGGTGAAAATAGAATTTTATCTACGGTGATTTTCTGGCTCTCTATTTTTGAAAGGTCTAAGATATTGTTGATGATTTCAAGTAAGTTATCTGTACTTTTATGGATGATATCAACATATTCACGCTCTTCATCTCCCAAATCACTTGTTTTAAGTAAGTCAGTAAAACCTATGATACCATTTATCGGTGTACGTATTTCATGTGACATGTTTGCTAAAAAGATACTTTTTGCAGCATTTGCTTTTTCTGCTTTTTTCTTTTCGATAGCGATTTTATCAACTGTATCTTCTACAATTTTATAAGTTTTTTCTACTCCCTGGGTAGTATCTAAATCGATTGTATCTTCAATGAGTGCATATTCGATAGTCTTGTCTAAAAGGTTTTCAAGACCTTTTTTGTTGGTTAAAAATGGATACAGTTTTCTAAATACAAAAAACATATAAAGAGAAAGTAATAATAAAGCTACTAATGTAAAAAGTTTAATTAGTGAAAAAGTTTCATTTTTTTTGATTGATGTAATAATATTTGAAAAGAGTATGCCAGATGCTTTGTTGAGTGTAATGATTTTAGAACTTTCTGCATTAAACCAT
This sequence comes from Campylobacterales bacterium, assembly GCA_026985685.1. Taxonomy (GTDB): domain Bacteria; phylum Campylobacterota; class Campylobacteria; order Campylobacterales; family QNZT01; genus QNZT01. The sequence continues at coordinate 2,500 of JALSQA010000090.1, forward strand.
TTTAAAGGTTCAATATTTATCTCTTCTTCTTTAAGTAAACTTCTTTTTATAGAGTCACTCTCTTTTATAGCTTTAGCAAAAGAGGGATCTTGTAAATAAGTCTGTATATCACGTTTATACTCAGGTGCCAATGTTGCAAAGGCAGGTAAAATTGTACTACTTTTAAAAAGATTGACAAGATAGAGTCTATCTGTATGAATATGATTAGCAAGTAAGTTACTGACAACATCTCTTTCATCGGCGATTGCTTTTGTGACTTTGATACTATTTAGATAGTTTGCACTCAAATTTGTAAGCTGTGCATTGTTTCCGATAGATAAAAGTGTCTCCATTTTTTGCAATATAAGTGAAAGCAGATTATTGTAGTAGTTAAAAGCACTCTCAAAAGAGATTTCATCATGATCTACATTATCTCGCGTGATATTGATTTTTTTTATTTTAGAAAGTAATTCATAAACAATTTCATCATTTTGACTTTTGACATTAAAATTCAAGATAGCATTTATGGCACTGTTTGTCGCCAGACGTTGCTTTAATAGTTGATTTTTGACATGAGTATTGTCTTTTTGAGAGATATATATACTTTGTAAACCTCTCTCAGTCGCTAAATTCATAAAGAGTGTTTTAAGGGCTTTTACTTGATAACTCTTTTGTGTTTGTTGCTCGTAGCTTGTATACTCTTGGTATGTGTTGTATAGAAAATAACCACTCAATAGTGCCAGTAAAATAATTGGCACTATGGTGATTAGCTGTAAATTACGTTTGATATTCATATCTTTAATGACTCCGATTTTTATGCACTGATTGTGGCAAAACGATCCTTATAAGCAGTGATGAGATTTTTAAGGCTCTCTAAATGATTGTTAAAATCTATTTGATTTTCATTATCCGCAGCACTTAACATCTCTTTGGTAATATCTATGACATTGTCAAGGTTTAATATCTCTGCTGAGCTTTTGATTTTGATCAAATTGTATTTGCTGCTATGAAAATCTGTTATAGCATTATATGCTTGTATCATTTGTATATTTTCATTTGCATCATCTAAAAATTCATTGATCAATTCAAATTCATCCTCTTTACTCAGTCCCAAGCCTTTTAAAGTCGGAATTTCCAGACTTTTAGAGTCGTTTTGTATATCAGTTTTGTTTGGGGATTTTATTGCTTCTTTTGTTATATTTTGCTGATTTTTCTGAAGAGTTTGTGTTTGTTGCTTATCTTCTTCTTTAGATGTTACTTGTTCTTGTGTATTTACAAATAAATTTTCGGATTCATTTTTGAGTATTTGAAGATTTTCATCTTTTGGTGTGATCTGAATATCCTCTTTTATGCTGAATACATCTTCTAGTGTTTGGTTAAAAGATTTATCTTCTTCTGGCTTTTGAGGTTGTATGTTTGAGCAGATATCTGATGTTAAAGATTTTGTATCTTTATCTTCAGTTTTCAACTCTTGTGTTGATACATTTTCTTCTGCTTGTGGTTTTAATAGTGATGCAAGTGAAGGTGTTGTTTCTTGTTGTATTGGTTGCTGTACTTCATCTTCTTCTTTGATTTGTGCTGGTGTCTCTTGTTGTTGGTTATCTTTTTGTGCAAACATATTATCTAGCGAAAAAGTGTTTTTTTGCGTTGTCACTTCTTTTTCTTTCTGTGTTGGCTGATCTATTTCAGCGATATCTTCTTTGAT
>JALSQA010000091.1 GCA_026985685.1 Campylobacterales bacterium
AGTTCTGCTCCACAGATAAGCTTGATAATAATAGTGCATATTTGCATAAACTTTGTGCGAGTGTCTGGAGAGATATTTTACATATTCCAAAAAAGTTTTAGAAGGTCGTTCACCCTTTTTCAATCCCTCTTTACAATACGAACCACGATCTTCATGTTCGAGTGTCAAATATTTCTCTTCATTATGAGGTAAGGATCTAAGCTCTTTTTGTAAAGCTTTGTAAGCTTCTTTTTGTGCCTTGGGTGAAGCATATAAATATTGACCACTACAAGTATATCTATCTCCTAACAATTCTGAGGAAGTAAAACTATAAGATTTAATTCCTGATGTATATGTGTCCTGAGCTTCATCATAAAGTGTGCGATGTCCTAAACGACCATTTAAAAGCAACTTAAAAGCAAAAACAGGATCATCACTCTCTTTATAAAAAAGTTCTCGATATCTAAAAGCCGGTTCTTGTATATCATGTATGTTGTCTAGTTTTTTTTGAGTATAGTGAGGAACATAGGTATAATCTTGGTCTAAAAATTTACAACCTAGATAATGATCTAAAAAATAATAGACACCATACAAAACACCTCTGTCATTTTCAGCATTTATGGTGATTTTGTTTTTTGTGATATCAATTATAAAACCATCTTCTTTAAGCTTGTGTGTATCTGATTTTTTTAAAATAATAGTAGAATATTTTGTTGATAACTTATCTATAAAAGAGTTTTTTTTACCTAAAATATTTTCAAGATAATAGGACAAATCACTTGCTCCAACATCTACAATATGAGATTTATCTGCTTTAAAAATTTTAACATCACCAGATAGTTCAAAAGCAACAAGAGGTTGAAAAGACAGAAGAAAGAAAACTGAAACGAATACTAATTTAGACATAAAAAGATCCTTATATTTTTAAGCATTTTTTTGTATTTCTCATAGTATACTATCTTCCATTAAAATAAAGGTTCTCCAAAAAATGCACCAAAATATCTATATCTCTATCATCTCTCATGCTCAAGAAGATCTTATTATCAATTATTTTAAAAACTTTCCTAAGAAAATAGATAATTTTCATATCAAGCTTTCTATACTTGATAATACAGGCTCTCAAAAATTGAAAGAGTTTACACAACAAGAGGAAATTTTTTATTATCATGATGGTATACAAAGAGGATTTGGTGCTAATCATAACAAAATGTTTGAACTATTATCTCCTAAAGATGAAGATATATTTATCATATGCAATCCAGATATCACTCTCAAACCTGAACAATTAAAAGGATTGCTTGAAAATTTTATAAAAGAAGATATAGATATCGGTGCACCAAGATCATATCTCGATAAAACAACAAATTTTTTAGATTATCCAGATAGATACTTTCCATATCTTGCAAACTTTTTTATCTCAATTGCTACAGGCAAAAGATTACACTATGGTACAAATGATCAACAAGAGTATCCCCAATGGCTTTCAGGATCTTTTATCCTTTTTAAACCTTCTGTTTTCAAAGCACTTGGTGGTTTTGATGAAAAGTTTCATATGTATTGTGAAGATATTGACTTATGTTTTCGGGCACAAAAGATGGGATATAAGATCAAACTAGACACAAAAAACTATATCGAGCATCACTCACAAATGGCAAGTCGCAAACTCTTTTCTAAAAGTATACTTTGGCATATCAACTCTTCTTTACGTTTTAGTCTGAAATCTAAACGCATTTTTGGTTTGATGATAGCACCAAAAAGGTCATAAGATGAAAAAAATTGCACTACTTTTAAAAAACAGTTTAATCAATAACCAAACATACCAAATAATAGAAAAATTAGAAAATGACAAAGATATAGAGTTGATTTTTTTATTACTTGATCAAAAAGATTCTTCTACTTTAAGTGAAAAATTTTACAGTTTTGTTTTTAAGATAGAAGAGAAGATTGTTCAAAAATTTTCACCCCAGGATAGTATAAAATATGATATCTCAAAAATATTTCAAAATATACAAAGAGATTACTTTTCAACTCATAAACTAGAAAATTTACAAAATTCAGGTATAGATTTAGTATACAGTTTTATAAATCTTGATGAAGTAGATAATGATTTATTAAAGAGTATCACTAAAGATGGATATATCTATACACTCTATAGTGATAACAGAAAAATTAAAAGTAAAAATATTGCATTTTGGGAAATATATAATAGAGAAGATTCCATAGGCTTTAGCATCCATCATAATAACAAAGTACTTTTTAGAGGAGCTATAAATACACAAAGAACAAAAACACAAACACAAATACGACTCTATAAAGAGAGCAGTACATATATTATCAAAACACTAAAAGAATATGCTAATACAGGAGGATTAACAACTCTTGACGAAAAGATAATTTATACAAATCCACCCCTCCCCTCTCCAACTATTTTACAAACTAGCAACTATTTGAAAAAAACTCTTTTGCTTTATAGTAAACTACTCATAAAACGTCTAATTTTCAAACAGCACCCTAGATTTGGTGTTGCTTTTATCCGTTCCTCATGGGAAAATGCTCAACTTGACAAAGGAATTGAAATCAAAAATCCAAAAAATCATTTTCTAGCAGACCCTTTTGTATGGACAAAAGATAATCGTACTATATGTTTTGTAGAAGACTTTGATTATACACAGCATATAGCGTGGATAAGTGCTATAGAAATATTTGAAGACAATAGTTACAAAATGTTAGGTGAAGTCATAAGAGAAGATTTTCATCTCTCTTTTCCTTATCTATTCACTTATGAAGATGAACTATATATGGTGCCAGAATCTACACAAGAAGGCACTGTCAGACTCTATAAATGTATAAATTTTCCCTTAAAATGGGAGTATCAATACAATCTTATGGAAAACGTAAAAACTGCTGATACCATGATCTTTCCTCATGACAATAGATGGTGGCTGTTTACCAACATGAGTACAGAAGGAAATGATGATCAAGCAGCTCAGCTTTTTGCATTTTATAGTGATTCTCCCCTTTCTAAACAATGGACACCACATGATAAAAACCCTCTTGTTTTTGATAGCGACTGTGGAAGAAACGGTGGTATTTTATTTGATCAGGATATACCCCTTAGAGGTAGGCAAAAACAGGCATTTAATATCTATGGTGCAGGTTTGTCTATCGCAAAAATTACAGAACTTTCACCTTCAAACTATAAAGAAGAAAAGATATGCGATATAAAATCTACATTTTTCAAAAACCTAAAAGCAAACCACCATATCCACTCTCATCAAAACATAACAGTATATGACTATATGCGTTATGAAGGATTGGGTTAAAACCAAAAAAAACGTTTTTTACTCTCTTTTTTGCCTGTAATTCGAGCATGACTTTTGAGGTACTTTAAATTTTCTTTTCGTTTTAATAGATGAATATATTTTTTATCTACACCATTTAGTAAAAATCCTACATTTTTAATATGATGCTTTTTGACGATATTTTCCATATGTGTAACAAAACTTTTTTCAGAATAGTTTGCTTTCAAAACACTTATCACTAAATCAGCTTTTTTCATCAGCAAAATTGCTTCAGGAGCTACACCAACAGGAGGAAGATCTAAGATAATATAATCATAATTTTGTCTCAATTCTTCAATGATTCTATCTATTTTGTTTGAATTTATAATAGCCAGTGGATCATGTTTATCTTCTCCAGAAGGAATAATAAAAAAGTTTTTCAATTGACTTGAAGAATATGTTACCTCATTTAAACTTTTATCACCAAAAAGTACAGAAGTAATACCTAAACTATTTGGCAACCCAAATTTAATATGCAATTCAGGTAAACGTGTATCCATAGAAACAACAACTGTTCTTTTATCTCCTAAACCAAAACTAAGAGCCAAATTCGATGCAATAGAGGTTTTACCTTCACCTTTGATCACAGAAGTGACAGCAACAACTAATCCTTTTTTGGACTCTTTATGAATAACATCTTCGATAGTTGTTCTAAGAGCCCACATCATTTGAGTAGCGACTTCCTGTGGTGATTTTACAACAAAAAGCGTATTGTATAGTTTTTTATTTTTTATGTATGGAATCAACCCCAGCAGAGGAAGTTGAGTCAATTCAACTAATTCACCAGGAGCTTTAATATATTTTGAAAAATAATCTCTCATCAAAGCATACAATAACCCAATCATAGTACCCATGA
>JALSQA010000092.1 GCA_026985685.1 Campylobacterales bacterium
AAAAAAGCCATGTTCGCATCTAGTGCATTTCCAATCGCTTTTGAGCAGGTAAATCTGGATTATTACTACGATGGAGACAAAGAGAGTGCACGCTTTTTAGATGGAGGTGTTTTTGACAATATACCCTTAGATTTGGCAATTCGTTTAAGCCACAGTCAAAGCAGTGATTATATATTTATGGATCCAAAAAACAATAGAAATAAATATGTAGCAATTTCTAAAAGAGACGCAAATATTAGCCATATAAGTCCTATAAATAGTGCGATAGAACTTTTGACAGATATCTTTAGTGCTTCAGAGTCAAGCTTGTTATACAATACACTTAGTGAACATTTTGGTAATGAACAAAAAAAGATTCATCTCTCAAATCGATACTTTCCCCTAACGGGCATGATGCTAGGACATTTTGGAGCGTTTTTGGATTTTGGTTTTCGTGAGTATGACTACTACATAGGTGTTTATGATGCTATCATAAATAGTGCGAGATACACCTGCAAAGGTAAATCTTTAGAGTGTTTTGAAAAAAACAGAAGAGATATTTATCACATATTAGCCAAAGATTCACAAAAAGCAAAAGGTTTTTTAAATTTTTTATCTAAAGAAGAGTTTTCCAAAGGTTTTGAAGAGCAAAACCTGAGTGTAGATACAAACCTTCAAATCATCTATAAATCTATCAAAAATCTTACGATTCAAGATATGCATGATTTTCATCTCTTTTTGAAAAATTTAAATAAAAACCACTACAAGGCAAAAAATGCTTACCTAAAACACGCACTTTTATATCCAGATGAGTGGTACCGAAAAACACTAGCATCCATAGTTCAAAGAGTTGTATCATTAGAACATTTAAACTCTACAAATATTTCCAAAACCATAGCTTCTGTAGGAGCATACACGACAGGTTCTTTTTACAGGCATAAAAATGGATATGTATACAATCCCGTATCAGCTCCTTTAAATCAAGACAAACTCTGGGTAAAAGCACTCCCTTATGAGATGGCAGTAGGAAGGAATATGATATCTTTTGGATATGAAAATTATTTTTATTTTAACACTAAAAAAGCATATCTTCCAAAAGCCATAGAGCTAAAACCATCTTTGTCTGTAGAGTTATATGATAAGAAAAATCAAGTCTCATTTGCAAGAGTTGATTTAGATCTGAATTTTGAACCTAAAAAAGATGTCTTAAGTGTGGGATTTGGTTCTAGTTTGTATCGTGATATAGACAATACTCTTAGTCACAAGATAGATACAGGTGTAAATGCCTATATTGATTTGTTAAACATAGTACGAATAACAGCGGCAAGAAGAAATGACTATAAAGGCTACAATTGGTATGTGTATGTTGGTATAAACGATATACCTAGTTTTATCTATTGGTTGTTTGAGAAGTAGTAGTGTATATAAATTTAGCCCTCGTAAAAGGGCTAAAATGTTTATTTTTTCTTAGGGATTGTGATTTTTAAAACACCATTTTTATACTCTGTCTTCATCTTAGAAGCATCAGCATCTTTTGGAAGGGTGACTATTTTAACAAATTGACTTGTAAAACGTTCTTGTTTTACAAAATTGTCTTTTTTCTCTTTCTCTTGTTTGTTGGTTTTCGCTTCTATTTTTAAGACACCATCTTTTTCACTGACATTGATATTTTTATTATCAACTCCTGGTATATCTGCCTGGATGAGGTAGTGATCTTTTTTGTCCACGATATCTGTGGCTGGACTTTTGATAAAAGCACCATCAAAGTTAGAAAAGCTTGCATCATTAAGAAGTTTTTGATGTAAGTTATTAAAAATTTGATCCATTTGCTGCTGTACTTTTTGAATCTCTTCAAATGGGTTTACAGGTTTTGCTTGTGTGGTTTGATTTGCGACAAGACCACTTCCCAAAAGCAATGCTACAATCGAAAAAGAACTGATAAGTTTTTTCATAGTTGACTCCTTGTGACTAAAATTTGTTATGGTGAAATTATAAAACATATTGATTAACCAAGGATTAATGTACTAAAGTAAAAATATTTGTGAGTTTTGTTTGTTATGTAGCAGAACAGATGATAAATATAGTGTACAATTTGGTAAAAATTTAAAAAGGAAGAAAAATGTGGAATATGCCTATAAATATGGAAGAGTCTTTGTTTAAAAAGTTTGGCAAACACGCCAAAATTACAGGGGCAATTTTTGTACTACTTGGGATTGTGGGGATTGTTTTTCCTCTTTTTATGACGATGGCAACTGTAGTATTTGTTTCATGGTTATTGTTATTTGCAGGAATTTTTGCAGGTACTATGACGTGGATGAGTGATCGTGGTGATTGGATGGGATGGTTAAAAAGTTTCATTTTAGTAGGTATATCTTTGTATATGCTTTTTTATCCTATGAGCGGTGCAGCAACTGTAGGGTTACTCTTGTCAATATACTTTTTTACAGATGCTTTTGCTAGTTTTGTATTGGGTATGAACAAACGCCCTCATCAAGGTTGGTGGCTTTGGATCTTAAATGGATTGTTATCTTTAGGACTTGGTGTGATTTTTGTTCTTGACTGGCCGTTTAGTTCGCTATATCTTGTAGGAATATTTGTAGGAATTAGTCTTTTGTTTGACGGTATTGCACTGTTTATGGGTGGTAATTTTATACAAAAAATAGATAAAGATTTATAATAATCAAATAATAGTAAATATCATGATAGCTCTATAATACACACTTATTTTACAAAATAGTGTATAATTACAGATAAATTTCAGGAGTTGTCATGATTTCACTATTTGGAAGCGATATCGAACAAAAACGTAAAGAGATAAAATCTTACTTCAATGAAACCTACACACAGTATGAAAAGCTCTTTGAGTTGATGTCATCGGATGCATCATTTTACGAGAGAGCTGATAGATTACGCCATCCTCTTATATTTTATTTTGGACATACTGCTGTCTTTTTTGTAAACAAACTCATCATCGCAAAAGTAATCGATAAGCGTATCGATTCAGACATGGAGTCTATCTTTGCAGTTGGTGTTGATGAGATGAGCTGGGATGATTTAAATGAAAAACATTATGATTGGCCTGGTGTTGATGAAACTAAAATTTATCGCCAAAAAGTGAGAGAATTGGTCAATACATTGATAGATACAATGCCTCTAAAACTTCCTATAGATTGGGAGTCACCATTTTGGGCAATACTCATGGGTATAGAACATGAACGAATACACTTAGAAACTTCATCTGTTCTGATACGACAACTTCCCATAAAATTTGTCAAAACAGCACCATGGGAAGTGTGTGAAGTAGATGAAAAAACACCTCAAAATGAACTTCTAAAAGTACCCTCTGGCAAGGTGAAACTTGGCAAAAAAGAGAGTGATGATTACTATAGCTGGGATAATGAGTATGGCAGACATGAAGAAGATATTCCAGAATTTTATGCTAGTAAATATCTAGTAAGCAATGGTGAATATCTTCTTTTTGTTGAAGATGGTGGCTATATAAACGATAGCAACTGGGAAGAAGAAGGGCTTTTGTGGAAAAACTATACAAAAGTCCAGCATCCAACTTTTTGGATCAAACAAGACAATAGCTACAAGCTAAGATTGATTGATAGAGTTGTGCCACTTTTGCATTCACATCCAGTAGAAGTAAATTACCATGAAGCCAAAGCTTTTTGCAATTGGCTAAGTGAAAAAGAGGGCAAAAGCTTACGACTGCCAAGTGAAGATGAGTGGTATAGATTGGCAGAAATCTCTCATGTAGACAAAGTTTATGATGAGACAAAAGCAAATATCAATCTCTCACATTACATATCAACAGTTCCAGTTGATAGATTTGGACAAGGTGATTTTTATGATATTGTAGGCAATGTATGGCAATGGACACAAACACCAATCTATCCATTTGAAGGATTTAAGGTACATCCTTGGTATGATGACTTCACAACTCCTACCTTTGATGGACAACACAACCTCATAAAAGGTGGTTCATTCATCTCAACAGGAAACGAAACACTCCTAAGCTCCAGATATGCCTTTAGAAGACACTTTTACCAACACGCAGGATTTCGCTATGTCCAAAGTGAACATGAAGAAAAAATAGAAACAAATGTATATGAAAATGACATACAAATATCACAGTACGCAGAGTTTGGGTGGGGCAAAAAATGCTTTG
>JALSQA010000093.1 GCA_026985685.1 Campylobacterales bacterium
CATGTTTAATTTCATCTTTATCTAATTCTTTATTTAATCCTAGCTCTTCTTCAGCACGTTTTTTTGCTTCGTTATACTCTTTAAGTACATCATCTTCTTCGGCTTCTTGCTCCATTGCTGTTTCTGCTTCCTCCGCTTCTTCTTCTGTATAGTCCTGGAGCATTCTTTCGCTAAATGGAGAAATAATTTTTTTGTAAAAGACAAACAAAAGAGTGAAAGCTAAAAGATATTTGATTAAAGGTAAAAAAGGATTAACGTAATCATCTACTATGCTTTGAACTTGAGATGAGACACCTTTAGGTTTATTTGCAGAGAGTGGGTTAAATTCAAAGTTACTTACTGTAACTGTATCACCTCTTTTTTTGTTAAATCCAATACTGTTTTTAACTATATTATTGATTGCTTCTATTTCAGTTTCATCTAATGCTATATATTTTATGTCTTCACTTTTTGTTTTTTCATCTAAGATAGTTTTATATTTCCCATCTACAACTACTGCTGCTGTGATGCGTTTTATTTTTGCAAATTCACCTTTAGTGTTGGTGACTTTTTTTGATATCTCATAATTTGTTGTTGTAGAACTTTTTTCATATTTTTCACCATTTGGTTTATTTTTTTGTGTGCCTTGTACAGGACCTATATTGCTTATAGCTCCTGGAACTCCTCCTGTTTTTTTAGAAGAAGTACCTTCTTTTTTCTCTTCTGTACTTTGTTCACTTCGTACGACTGACTCTGGATCATAATATTCACTTACAGTATTTTTTTGTTCAAAATCAAAATCAATTGTAACTTTTGCAACGACTTTTTGTTTTCCACCCAAAATTGGAGCTAAAACATTTTCTATTTTTCTTTCATATGCGTGTTCATATTCACGTTTGTATTTGATTTGAGCAGCAACAAGGTCAGATTCAAATCCATTATCTCCTTGTGCACCAAGTGGGTTACCGTTTTGGTCTATAAGTTTGACATTTTGTTCATCGAGTTTAGCTACTGATGCGGCAACAAGATTTTTTATTCCACTGATTTGTTTGGAAGAGAGTTTTTTATTTTCTTTTATTTTTAAAATAACTGAAGCGGTAGGTTTTGTCTCTTTTTCTACAAAAACACTCTCTTTTGGAAGAGCGATATGAACTTTTGCATCTTCAATTGGGTTAAGCCCCATTATAGTACGTTCTAACTCTCCCTCAAGTGCTCTTAAGTATTTTATCTTCTGAGCAAAATCCGTCTCTCCAAAATTTTGCTTATCAAAAAGTTCAAAACCTATTTTACTGCTTTTAGGAATACCTTGTGCGGCAACTGCTATACGCTCTTTATATAAGTGTTCTTTTGGAACTTCAATTGTGCCTTCACTTTTTAATCTATATGGTACATTGTCTTTTTCTAATTGATCTATAACTAAAGCAGAATCACTAGCACTTATATGATCAAACAAAACACCATAGCCATCATCGCTTTTTTTATTATTTGTATATAAAACTAAAAAGACAATAAATCCAATAACTGCCAATGTAGATAAACCAATGATGATTTTTTGGCGTTGTGTCAACTTTGTAAACAGTGTTGTTATTTGGTTTAATAGTGTTTTAAAATCCATGCTATCTTAGCTTACCTCTATAAAAGTAGTTGAAATTGTTCAAAAAATCTCTGGTTTTGTTCTGGTGTGCCTATAGTTACTCTGATACCATTTACACCATAACTTTGTAAATCTCTTATTATTATACCTTTTTTTAATAATAAATTGGCTATTTGGGTAGAGTTTCTTGACTTGTTAAAAAGTAAAGTAATAAAATTTGTATAACTATCTATAAAATCTATTTCATGTTTTTTTGCAAACTCTTCATATTTTTTCATTTCTTGAAAATTGTTATTTATTGTTTTTTGAACGAAATCTTCATCTTTCAATGCAGCCACAGCAGCTTTAAGTGAAAGTGTAGTGACATTAAAAGGAGGACGCATTTTATATAAAGCATTCATAATCTCTTCATTTGCGATACCATATCCTACACGAAGACCACCAAGTCCATATGCTTTTGAAAATGTACCAAGATATAAAGTATTTGGAAATTTACTGATTAAATCTGAAGGATCAATACCTTTTTTGGGATCTTTTGCTTTTGCAAAATCTTGATAAGCACCATCAACTACAACCATGGTGTTTTCATCTATCTTTGAGATGAAATCATAAACATCATCTTTATCAAGAGATTCTCCCAATGGATTATTTGGTAGACATAAAAATATAATTCCTATATCCTGCTCTTTTTTATATAGATTATAAAGTTCATCTAAATTATGTTGATGTGAAGAGGTAGTAACGACTTTTGCACCTATTTGTTTAGCATATATGTTGTACATTGCAAATGTTGTTCTGGCAGTTAGAACTTTTTTGTATTTATTTGCTTTTGCGTTAATTGCAAAAGATATAACTTGATCACTCCCTGCACCCATGATAATATTGTTTGTATTAACATTAAATTTACTTGCCAAGGCATCTTTGATCTCTTGCATACTATCATCTGGATACATATAAACTTCTAAAGCGTGATCAATGATAGTCTGGACAACTTTTGGACTTGTCCCATATGGGTTTTCATTGGAAGCTAGTTTTATAATATTTTCTGGTTTGATTCCAAACTCTCTTACTACAAGTTCTATTGGCTTGCCACCTTCGTATGTTTTGATTTTACTTAGTTGTTTGTTAAATTGCATCTTTGTCTCCTCTGACATAGCTTCCTAGCCATTTGATATCGTTTGGTGAATGTTGGATCACATCTTGAACATTTTTATCGTCAATGTGTCCTTTAAAATCTATAAAAAACATAGAACTATAATGTTTTTCTTTAATTGGTCTGGAATCTATTTTTGTGAGATTGATACCCTTATCTTCAAAACTTCGTAAAAAGTTTACTAAACTACCTGGTTTATTGTCCGTTTTCGCGATGATCGATGTCTTATCAAAATCACTTTTTTGATTTTTAAAATCACTCAGTATCAAAAAACGTGTTTGATTTGCCAAATTATCTTCAATCTTTTGAAAATGAATAGGCAGTTTATATAATTTAGCAGCTATTGCCGAACATATAGCAGCACTTTGTGCATCATCTTTAGCTCTTTTTGCAGCGGCAGATGTTGATCTGGTTGGAATAAATTCAATATCATTTAAAAAATGCTCTTCAAGAAATGTTTTACACTGATAATAGCCCTGGGGATGTGAATATATACGTTTGATATCTTTTAAATTTTCAACAACTGTTGCAAAAGAGTGGTGTATATCCATATAAAGTTCAGCAACAATTTTAGAATTATATTTGTTTAAGCAATCAATAGTTGTACCTACTGCACCTTCTGTATTGTTTTCTATAGGAATCACTCCATATTTTGCTTCTTTATTTTCCAATACTTTAAAGACTGCTTCAATAGAATTGAGAGGTAAATAGTGGCTCAATGCACCAAAACGACTCTCTGCCGCTTGGTGTGAATAACTTCCCTCTGGACCTAAATAAGCGATTTTTTCTGGTAGTTCAAGATTTCTGCTAACAGCAAAAATCTCCATAAATATAGCTTCAATAGCTTCTTTATTTAATGCACCAAGACTTTGTTTTGCTAATCTATCAATAATCTCTTTTTCTCTCTCAGGTCGATAGATACTTGTACCTGTGTTTTGTTTTAATTCTCCTACTTTTTGAACATACTCCATTCTTTGGTTTAATAGTTCAAGTAGTTGGTCATCAATTTTATTTATTCCCTGACGTAGATCATTTAAATCCATAGTTAATCCTTTAAATAGTCCTTCTCAAGGGCAATCATATCCTCGAAAGTTTCGCGTCTTCTGATGAGTCTGTCACCGTTTGAATCAAATGCAACCTCTGCAACACGCCCTCTTGTGTTATAGTTTGAACTCATAGTAGAACAGTATGCTCCTGCACTTTTTATCACGATAAGGTCATCGTGTTGTGTATGTGGGAGTTTTATATTTTTTGCGAAAAAATCTCCACTCTCACATACTGGTCCAACAACATCGCAGAGACTCTCATCTTGTTCTTCATTTTGATTAACAAGCTCGATTTTGTGATATGCATTATATAATGATGGACGGATTAAGTCATTCATCGCTCCATCAACAATAACGAATCTTTTATCACCGTTAATTTTT
>JALSQA010000094.1 GCA_026985685.1 Campylobacterales bacterium
AAACTCATTCCAAACATGAGCATATCCTTCTTATTAAGAATTTTAGAGATTGTATCAAAAATAGTGTTAGAGTAAAGATAAGTTTTCTTATGAATTTTGTAGTTTTGGAGGTTTTCCTTGCTCCCAGGCTGGAGCCTGGGAGCAAGGAAAAGTTATGATGATTTTGTTTGGGTTACATCATACCAGGCATTCCGCCCATACCACCCATTCCGCCGCCCATATCAGGCATAGGTGCTGGTTTGTCTTCTTTGATATCACTTACAGTTGCTTCTGTTGTCAATAGTAAACTAGATACAGATACTGCATTTTGAAGTGCTACTCTCTCCACTTTAAGTGGATCGATAATACCTTCTTCAAACATATCTACATATTCACCAGTTGCTGCATTGAAGCCATGATTTGCATTACTATCTTCAAGTACATGATTTGCAACTACACCAGCATCAAAACCAGCATTTGCTGAGATTTGTTTGATTGGTGCTGCTACTGCACGGTTTACGATTTCAGCACCGATTGCTTCATCACCTTGTAATCCTAAATCTATTTTTGCACTAGCTTTTAAAAGTGCTGCACCACCACCGATAACAACACCTTCTTCTACTGCTGCTTTTGTAGCTGACAGGGCATCATCTACACGATCTTTTTTCTCTTTCATCTCAGTTTCAGTTGCCGCACCAACTTTGATAACAGCTACACCACCACTAAGTTTTGCCAATCTCTCCTGTAGTTTTTCTTTGTCATACTCACTACTTGTTTCGTCGATTTGTCTTTTGATCTGTGCAACTCTTGCATCAATCGCTGCTTTGTCACCTACACCATTTACGATAGTAGTGTTATCTTTGTCGATAACTACACTTCCAGCTTGTCCAAGATCTTCTGGTGTGACACTCTCTAGTGTACGTCCAAGCTCTTCACTGATCACTTGACCACCTGTTAAGATTGCGATATCTTCTAGCATTGCTTTTCTTCTATCACCAAAACCAGGTGCTTTAACAGCTGCGATATTTAAAATACCTCTTAGTTTATTTACAACCAGTGTAGCTAATGCTTCACCTTCGATATCTTCTGCGATGATAAGTAGAGGTTTACTACTTTTTTGTACTTGCTCTAGCACTGGTAAAAGGTCTTTTAAGTTAGATACTTTTTTGTCATAAAGCAGGATGTATGGATTGTCCATGTGGACTTCCATCTTCTCTGTATCACTTACAAAGTATGGAGATAGATAACCTCTGTCAAACTGCATACCTTCAACTACATCAAGTTCATCTTCGATACCTTTTGCCTCTTCAACAGTGATAACACCATCTTTACCGACTTTATCCATAGCTTCTGCGATAAGATCACCGATTTTTTGGTCAGAGTTTGCAGAGATACTTGCAACCTGTGCGATCTCTTTTTTATCTTTGATCTCTTTTGCATTACCTTTAAGTTCTGCGATGATCGCTTCAACAGCTTTATCCATACCACGTTTTACTTCGATAGGATTTGCACCTGCTGTGATATTTCTAAGACCCTCTTTAAAGATTGCTGCTGCTAAAACAGTTGCAGTTGTAGTACCGTCACCCGCTTCATCAGCTGTATTTGATGCTACTTCTTTGACTAATTGAGCACCCATGTTTTCGATCGCATTGTCTAGTTCGATCTCTCTTGCTACAGAAACACCATCTTTTGTGATACTTGGTGCTCCAAAACTTTTTTGGATCAATACATTACGACCTCTAGGTCCCATTGTAACTTTGACTGCGTCACTTAACTTCTTGACACCTTCGTATAGTTCATTTCTTGCTGCATCTGAAAATTTTACTTCTTTTGCCATATTTTAATCCCCCTTGATTATTTTAATATTCCTAAGATATCATCTGTATTTAGTACTAGATATTCTCCACCTTCAAGTGTGATCTCTGTACCAGAGTATTTTGCAAATACTATAGTGTCATTTTCAGCGATATCTCCATCTTCTTCTACTTCACTGCTGATTGCAACTACTGTACCTGTTAGTGGTTTCTCTTTTGCATTATCAGGGATGATAATACCTGAAGCAGTTTTGGCTTCCTCTTCCACTCTCTTGACTAAAACTCTTTGACCTAATGGTGTAAAGTTCATGTCTTACTCCTTGTTTTATAGATTTATTTATAATAGTTTGTATATATAACTAGCCTATATCTTTATAAGCGATGGAATTTTACTATAAAAAAACCTAAATGTCAAGAGATTTACTGAAAATATTCATAAATTCTTAGTCTAAGTGACTAAAGAATATTACATGAGTGTAAAATACACCTATTAGATTTATATAAATATAGTATACAAAAATCTCTAAAATATATTGTTTTTATTTATATTTGAAATATTTAATAGTTTTGTAAGAAACATTTGACTATAATCCACTCTCAAATTTGTGGCAAGGTAGCTCAGCTGGTTTAGAGCGCTGGTCTCATAAGCCGGAGGTCGAGGGTTCAAGTCCCTCTCTTGTCACCATTTCTTTTATAAATTACTTCTCCCCAAATATCTTTTCGTTATAATGAAGCTACTTATCAAAGGAGCATACTATGAATTTTCATACCTATCATGAACGAACTAAACACTCTTATACTTCGATTCGTCAAAATGCTTCATATATGGACTGGAACAATCAACCATCACAATATAAATGTTATCGAGATAAATTTGAACATATCAATCTTAATGATCAAATACAAGCACATCGTTTTATTTATAGGATAGGTGGTATCTCTGCTAAAAAATCTTATTCATCAGGTGAGTATTTTTTGCGTACTAATCCTAGTGCAGGTGCACTCTTTCCAAATGAGATCTATTTTCAAGTGCGTGGTGTAGATGGCTTTGTGGATGGTATTTATCACTTTGAAGTTAAAACATCTAGTGTGGTTTTATTGTATTCTTTGGATGAAGATGGTGTAGAAAGATATTTGGGGCTGAAAAATGCTGTTGAAGGTTTTATATTTTTGACTTCTGCTGTCTTTTTTCGCTCTTCATGGAAATACAAAGATAGAGCTTTTCGTTATTGTTTGCTTGATGGTGGGCATATACTGGGACAGATTGAAGCGAGTTCCTATTTGATGGATTTTGCAGTGCGTCATTTGTATTGTTTTGATAAAGTTAGTTTAAATAAGATCTTTGGTTTTGAGGATAGAGAGTTTTTTATCAGTGCTTCGGTAGTGGGTGTTCCTCGTGGAGAGTTGCCAGAGAGTGTAGAGTTTTTACTACCTTTTGTAGATGGGACAGGTACATTTATAGCAAATAAAATAGTAGAAGAAGTTTATGAAAATACACTTATATGTTATGAAAGAAGAGCCAATAACAGAGCTTCACATTTTAACTTTCGAAAAGATGTTTTTGAAGAGACGATATTTCGTCGTCGTTCCATCAGAGAGATGCACAAAGAGGGGATAAGTAAAGAGAGTTTTGATTTCATCATCGATACAGTAAATCAAAGTGTGATGAGTGATTGTGATGAAAAGGTTGAGATATTTGTCATAGTAAATCGCGTTATTGATATGCCTTTAGGTGTTTATCATGATGGTAAATTTATCAAACATGGAGATTTCTCAAGAAAAGCAGGATATCTTTGCTTAGAACAGTATCATCTAGGAGAAAATAGTGCTTTGACAATCTTTTTGGCAAGTAAATCCAAAAATTACCAAGCCATGTACCAAAAAGCAGGTATTATCGGCAATAGAATCTATCTTAGTGCAAATTATTTGCATATAGGATGCTCAGGAATAGGTGCATATTATGACGATGAGGTATCAGAATTTTTAGAACTTGATAGTGAGTATATGATACTTTATGGGATCTGTGTAGGGAATTGAATTTGAGCAGATGAGATAGTTATCATTATATGAAATTTTTATAAATTCATATATTTTTCAACACGATTTTTCAAGAACTCTATCATATCCTCTACAAATTTTTTCTCTTCATCGCTGTTAGCTTGGTCGATGAAGTTTTGTTCTTTTAGTGCTTTTGTTAATTTCTTTGCTAGGTTTTTTAACTCTTTGAAGGCTAGTCGTTGGTTTATATTGCATACTTCACACATCTCTTTTATGCTTTCTTTTGTGATATTGGTGGAGAAGTTCTCACCATATCCCATGGATAACTCTTGTTCAAACTCTGGATACATAGCGATA
>JALSQA010000095.1 GCA_026985685.1 Campylobacterales bacterium
TTGACGCAAATACTCTTTTAATGCCAATATTTCAATCTCTTTAAAATGAAAAATAGAAGCTGCTAAAGCTGC
This sequence comes from Campylobacterales bacterium, assembly GCA_026985685.1. Classification (GTDB taxonomy): domain Bacteria; phylum Campylobacterota; class Campylobacteria; order Campylobacterales; family QNZT01; genus QNZT01. The sequence continues at coordinate 73 of JALSQA010000095.1, forward strand.
ATCTGCTTTTCCTTCACAAAAAGCATCTTTAATATGTTCCATTTTACCTGCACCTCCACTTGCAATAACAGGGATAGAAACGATATTACTAACAGCAGCATTTAAAGGATTATCAAAGCCTGCTTTTGTACCATCAGCATCCATTGAAGTTAAAAGTATTTCTCCTGCTCCTCGCTCATATACTTCTTTTGCCCAAGCTATTGCATCGATACCAGTATCAATACGTCCACCATTTAAAAAAATATTCCAGCTATTATTTGTACGTTTAGCATCTATTGCAACTACAATACATTGTGAACCAAATCTTTTTGCACTCTCATTGATAAAATTTGGATCTTTAATTGCAGCAGAGTTAATACTCACTTTATCACATCCTACATTTAAAAGATTGTATATATCATCAAGTTTTCGTATTCCACCACCAACAGTCAAGGGTATAAAAACTTCTTTAGCAACTTCTTCCACTATGTGCACTATAGTGTCTCTGTTTTCATGACTTGCCGTAATATCCAAAAAAGTAATTTCATCAGCACCTTCATCATTATAACGCTTCGCAACTTCTACTGGATCACCAGCATCTCTTAAACCAACAAAATTAACACCTTTAACAACACGACCATTATTTACATCTAAACAAGGGATGATTCTTTTTGCAAAATGTTCCATTAAAACTCTTTATATATTTTTATAAAGATAGTACCAAAAAGGGGATAAAATATGTCTAATCTAGCAATTAAGATTTTTCCATAAACTTCTTGATATTTTCAAATGCACAAATCAAGCCTTCTTTGTAAGGAGAATCTTTCATATCTTTTGCTTCATCATAATGAGATAAAACTATATTACGAAAATCATTTTGTATTTGTTTATCTTTTTGAATATAATAAAAGCAAAGTTCATCTACCCAACTATAAACTTTTATAAGACCTTTTGCATATTGTTTATTTACATCATGATTAGAAAAAGAGTAGGGTATTTTAGAAACATAACAATACTGACTTACTCTTTTCAAAAAAAATTCAGTACTTTCATTCATAATTCATTTGCACTTTTAATAATATCAAGTGAATATTTTTCACGTAAATCATGAATAGATTGAGAAAGTTTTTTATCCCTAAGATCATTTTCTAAATCCAATAAAGAAAATGTTTTTTTATGTTCAGAAAAATTAGAAACAGCTATAGAAACTTTTGTAATAAAACCACTACCATTATCCAATTCTAATAAGAGATTTTCATAAATACTTTTACATAGAGTTTCGTTAAATATTCTATTGATAGTTTTCCTACCTTTGACTCTTTGACCATAATCATAATTTAATTTCAAATAATATGTAGTAGGATTTACCTGATGTTTTAAAACAAGATAAACAACATGTCGAACCAAAATCATAATACGGCGAAAAATTTCTTTACGATCATAAATTGGATCAAATGTACGACTTATTCCAATAGATTTACGATTTGATTTAGGAAGCAAATATTCTCTATCATCACCAATAATTCTATGATAAAGCTGTTTACCTGACTTTCCCCATTTATAAAATAACTCTTTACTGCGACTAGCTTCACCTAATGTTTTGATAAAATATTTTTCAAGTCGATTTGTATATCCTTTACCGATACCTGGAAAATCATGTATAGGTACTGACTCTATAAATGAAGGAATTTCATTTTTATGTACAATCTTTATACCATAAGGTTTAGCATCATTTGTTGCCAACTTCGCAATCCATTTACTAGAAGATATACCTATAGATATGGGAATAGTAAATTTATCCATCACATTACGCTGTAAATGGCTTGCAAATGCAAAAACATCCTCTGGTGCTACCCAACCATCAACATCAGCAAAAAACTCGTCTATGCTGAATTGTTCAATAGCAGGTATTTCATAAGAGAGATACTCATATAAACTATGGGAAAGTTTGTGATATAAAACATAATCAGGTACAACAACAACCAAAGAAGGGCACAACTGTAATGCTTTTGAAAGACTCATACCCGTTTTCACACCATATTTTCTAGCTTCATAACTAGATGTAGTAACAATACCACGTATAAGTTTTGAATTGTTTTTATTATCAACAAAAAACTCATTAAAATTTTGTTTTTGATTATTGTAAAAAACAGGATTGACAAAAGCACCTCTGTTTTGATCAAAAAGTTTCATATTCATGTTTTTATTTTCAAATATTTTTAAATTACTACGACCACCAACAGCAACAGGCTTATTTAAAAGTGAAACATCTCTACTGCGATGTGCAGAAACAAAAAAAGCATCTATGTCAAGATGTAGCATCATTGCTTATCCTTTTTTAGACATGATGATAACTTTAAAAAAGAAAAGTAATTAAAAATATTTCAAATTGAAATATTTTTTTAGAAGTTTGTATTTATTTCTGTGGCAGAGAGGAAGGGATTCGAACCCTCGAAGGCTTGCACCTTACACGCGTTCCAGGCGTGCTCCTTCAACCGCTCGGACACCTCTCTATTTATAAAAGAGTATAATTTTAGCGAATTTTCTTGAAATCTAGCAATTCATTAGATAAAAATTCTAATATTCTCTGCTGAATTAGTTGTGTTTGTTTATCTTCTTTAGTACAAACCAAAAATCGTTCTAACATAGCAAGATCAACTTTATCACAAAAACGTTTCACCTCTTTTAACTCATGATCAATTGCAATGATTAATTCATTTAAATCCAAGCCATTATTTGAAATTATTTTATTCACATACTCTTTTGTTGTTTTTATTAAAATTTCAACTCTTGCTTCATCATCAGGATAAATTTCAAGTGCAATTTCTCGCAATATCTTTTCTTCACATTCATCAACTTTTTTATTTGCACCAATGATAGCCGCAAATAATTTAGCACGAAACTCAAGTGAACTATTATGATATACAAAAATATCTCTAAAAAAAGTCAAAAACCATATCTTTAATTTTCTAAGTATATACAATTCATTTCCTTTTTAGACAAATTTAAGTCTTATTGAGATAAAATCCATTCCTAGCATTGAGAAAGCAACGGCTTTTTGAGTGCTCTCCTTAAGACTTGTGCAACATTTTTTCAAGGCAACGCGCCAGGGTGGGAACACAGCAACGCACCTTGTTAAAGTGTGTGCCGCAGGAACCTTGAGGGGAGTCTTTATCTCTCAAAATAATTTTCTATATTTTTTGCCAATGTATAAAAATCAATACCACTTATTATTTGATTTTCTTCCATCTTAGCCATGATTTGCTTTTTACCTTTGATCAATTCATTAGATTTCACACCATGATATATAGACAATGTAGCCTCTATAAAAGCAGCTAAACGATCAAAAGCTTTTAGAGCAACTCCATCTATAGGATTACAGTAGTTATCATTATAACCATCCAAAGAATCCATTATTTTGATTTGATCAATATAGATTTTATTTAAAAATTCATCTTTTTGATTATGATCATAAATTCCCAATAAATAGGAAAATTCATTTTGTAAAGAAGAGGGAATAAGTGGAAGTATGTCATTTTGAATTTTTTCAATTTCAAAAGCACTGATAATTTCATCTAAACCACTTACAGAATATTTTACAGGTGTGATGATATCTTTTGTTAAAGCTTCTGGTAAATCATGAAAAAGAGCACAAAAGAAATTGTTTTCTAAACGTTTTTCACATGCATCTATCTTTCGTGAATAAAAATAACTAAAAATAGCAACAATAAGCATGTGTCCTAACACGGAAGTTTCAGGAATACGAGGGGTTTGTGCCCATCGTTTTTGAAAACGAAGTCGTCCACTAAGATCAACAAAACGAGAAAGTTTTTTATTTAACGCAATTTTACGTACACCAATCAATTCATAATAATCTTCTATCTCATCATCTACAGCATTTTTCACATCTTCTATATCATTTAGAAATTGACTTGTTTGATAAATGATGGAAAATTCCCATCTTGTAGAGAGGTAAGAAGCTGCTTTTAAAATAAAACGCTCTTTTTCATACATAGTTTCGTCTAACAAAAATTTTTCAAAACGTTGTAAAAAAGCTCCATCTTCTATAGGTTTTAAATCATTATGAAGTTGTTTTATAACCCAACCATTTAATTCATCTTTTTTCTCTTGTAAAATCTTACGAAATACATCAGGTCGCATATCCGTTACAACAACACGACGCAAAAACTCAAATATTCCAGCTTCAATCAAAGAAAAGAAATTAATATTTTTATCATTTTCTATTTTTGCTAAGAAATAAGCAATGATAAACTTGTGAGCTTGTTTATCTAACTCAACCAATTCAACCATTCGTGGATAGTCATTCCATCTTTGAATAGAAGCTGCAGAAAACAGAAGTTCAATTAATCTAGGGGTGATCATTGGTAATTTTGTGGCTATCTATTTCTATGACTGTATGTACATTTCCCCTAGGATTAAAATCTGCTACAACTTTCATCCATTTTGGTGATAGCTTTTTATATAAAACGTCATATATTTCATTTGCACTATCTTCATGGCTTATATGACGTGTCATAAATGAGTTTATATAGAGCTTGATTGCTTTTAACTCAACAACCCACTCATTTGGTATATATTCAAGATATATAGTTGCAAAATCAGGATAGCCACTTCTTGGACACAAACAGGCAAATTCAGGCAAAGTGATTTTAATCACATAAGATTTCTGATGTTTATTTGGCCATATCTCTAAATCTTTTTCAATATCAAATTCAGATATCTCTTTTTCACCATATTTCATATCTTACACATCCAAATGTTTTACATCTTTTGCATGAGTTTGAATATAATTACGCCTTGGCTCAACTTCATCACCCATAAAAAGCACAAATGTATCACTTGCAGCTTCAGCATCATCAATCACGATACGTAACAATCTTCTATTACTAGGATCCATAGTCGTTTCCCAAAGTTGTTCAGGGTTCATTTCACCTAAACCTTTGTAACGTTGTATATATGCACCTTTTTTTGCACTTTTTTCAATAGCGTCTAACATCTCCAGAAGTTCCTTGTTAGTTTTATCAAAATCCCACTCTTTTATTTTATCATTGATATAAACAGCTTCCGTGTAAAGAGGATTAGTAAATAGATCATCATTTATACGAATCTCTTCTAAACCATCAAAATTTTGGATATAAAGATGAACTTCTTCATCACTGATTTTTTTATTCAATATATTATAACCCAAAGAGTGAATATACTCTTTCACATTTTCATATAGTTTTTCACCTTTTAAGGCTATAACATCTGGATTTTCTATCAAATACTGAACAACTTCAATCACATGAAAACGTTTTTCTAACTCTTTTAATGTACTACGATAAGCAGAAACAACTTTAAATAATTCAAGCATATCTTTTGTTCCCAGCTCTTTGGACTCTATGGATTCTATTCCATTTTCTATCAAGTATTCATTCATTGCTTTATCATCTTTAAGATAAATCTCTTTTTTACCTTTTTTGTATCGATACAAAGGAGGTTGTGCAAGATAAACATATCCATTTTCAATAACTGGTTTTAAAAATCTAAACAAAAAAGTCAAAAGTAAAGTTTGAATATGACTACCATCAACATCGGCATCGGTCATGATTATTACTTTATGGTAACGTAATTTCTCTTCATTGAACTCATCACCTATACCACATCCTAAAGCTGTGATAATATTGGTAATTTCATCTGATTTCAATATCTTATCTATCCGACTTTTTTCTACATTTAAAATTTTACCCTTAAGTGGCAAAATAGCCTGAAAAACTCTGTCACGTCCTTGTTTAGCTGATCCACCAGCAGAATCACCTTCCACAAGATATATTTCAGAGATAGAAGCATCCTTACTTTGACAATCTGCTAATTTCCCAGGAAGTGTTCCAACACTCATAGTATCTTTGCGACGTGTTAAATCTCTTGCCTTTTTAGCAGCTTCACGACCTCTGGCAGCAGAGAGTGCTTTTGTCATAATAGCTTTAGCTTCAATAGGATTTTCTTCAAAATATTTTGAAAGTGCTTCATTTACTAAACGCTGTACGATAGGGCGTACATATGTTGATCCAAGTTTTCCTTTAGTTTGACCTTCAAATTGAGGTTCAGGAATTCTCACACTTACAACTGCAATCAAACCTTCTTTAACATCATCACCTGTAATCTTTGTATCTTTTTCTCTTTGAGCTGCATTGTTATTCACATATTTTACAATCGCACGTGTTAAACCTGCACGAAATCCAGCTTCATGTGTACCACCATCTGGTGTTTTTATGTTATTGACAAATGAATACAATTTCTCATGATAAGAAGTGTTATACAATAGTGCAATATCAATCTCTAAATCATCAACTTTTTCTTCAATACGCATAGGTTTTGTTACCGCATCTGCTTTGTTTAAATCTTCAACAAATTGCCTTGTACCACCTTCAAAATGATAAACTTCTTCTTTTCCTACTCGATTGTCTTTAAAAGAGATAACAATTTTTGGATTTAAATATGCTAATTCTTTAAATCTTTTAGAGAGTGTTTCATAACTAAATTCTGTTACTTCAAAAATTGTATCATCAGGCCAAAATTCAACAGTAGTACCTGTTCGATTTGTATTACCAACCTCTTCAAGTGGCATTGTAGGAATACCTTTTTCAAATTCTTGATAATATTTTTTTCCATCACGATTGATTTTCAAAATCAATTTTTTAGAAAGGGCATTAACAACAGAAACACCTACACCGTGTAAACCACCAGAAACTTTATATGTATCTTTGTCAAATTTTCCACCCGCATGAAGTACTGTTAAAACAACAGTAGCGGCAGATATATTTTCAGTAGGATGAATATCGACAGGAATTCCCCGACCATTATCAAAAATAATAGCCGATCCCTCAGTTGTAATTTCAATAGAAATTTTATCACAATATCCAGCCATTGCTTCATCTATTGAATTATCAACCACTTCATAGATCATGTGGTGTAACCCGCCTATATTAGTATCACCTATATACATACCTGGACGTTTTCTAACTGCTTCAAGTCCTTTAAGAACTTTAATATTACTTGCACCGTAATTTTTTTGCATAATTTCCTCTTCTTTATAACATAATTGGCATCACTACAGTGATAAAATCTTCACTTGTAAGTGTAAAAGGTAAAGTTGAATCATTATAGCTAAGTTTAAATTCATTTTGCTCTATATGTGCTAAAAAGTCCAGAATATAACGACTATTAACAGCTATAGCAATCTCTTCTGGTAAATTAGAAGTAAAAGAAAGTTCAGTTTTTGCTTCTACATTATCTTCATTTAAGCTTTCAAATAAAATTGCATCTTGTAAAAAAGTCATTTTTAATTCAACAGATATTGTAGAAATTTGTTTAAGATGATCAATCATTTTTTCACGATTTAATACTAATTCATATTTATACTCTTTAGGAATGATACGTTTGTAATCAGGATATTTTCCATTAATTAATTTTGTAAAAAATGTAAAATTCTCTGATTGTATAAGCAATGTATTTTCATCATAAAAGATCACCATATCATCAAAAAATAGTTTTTGTATTTCACTAATAGCTTTTTTAGGAATTATTAATGAAATTTCTGTTTCAAATTCTTTTGTTTGTGTTACGATTGCTAATCTTCTTGTATCAGTAGCAACAAAATGTATATTATTATCAACTAAATCTATAAGTGCTCCATTTAGTTCATATTTAGGATTATTTGTATCTATTGCAGGTGATATTTTTTTAATAGCATGTAAAAAATGTAAAGGTTGTATATTAAATTTTGATTTCTCTTCAAAAGAAGGGAAACTAGGATATTCCTGAGCATTATACATAGGTAGTTTAAATTTTGATTTTTCTTGTTCTATATGCAAATAGTTCTCTTGTGTTTTTAGTGTTATTTCACTATCTTTTAAAATTTTTATAATATCTAATAATTTTTTTCCATTTGCTGTTGCATTACCTGGTTGTTCTATTGTTACATTTTGAGAATACATAGCAATACCTATCTCATAATCAGTTGCTTTTATATCTAAGCGTTGATTACTTGCTTCAAATAATATGTGTGATGTTATTTGTGAGGGATCTTTTTTTTCTAAAAAGTTTTGTGTATTTATGAGTATATTTTCAAGTACATTTTTATTGATTTGAATAATCATGGATTTTTCCTTTTATTATTATATTTTTTAGTTTTAGTAGTAGTGTTGGTGAATTAGTGAATAACTTCCATAGGTAAGTTTTTTTGGTACTTTGGCAATAAATCGTATATATAATTTTATTCACAATGATTCACTTCTTTTATTATTTGCTGATGTTATTTTGTTTTTTAATTCTTCGACTTTAACGTTAAAATTTTCATCATTTTGTAATAATTGGTTAATTTTTTTCATAGCATGTGAAACAGCAGTATGATCTTTTAATCCAAAAAATTCTGCTAAGTCACGCATTCTTGTATCTGGTGTTAATGTTTTTGCCAAATATATACCAATTCTTCGGGCTTCTACTATAGGCTGGCTTCGTTTTTTTGATTTGATATCTGTTGGTTTTATATTTAATTCATGTGCAATAACTTTAATAATATCATTAAGAGATATATCGACAATTTGATCTTTAATTAAATCTTTCATTACATCTTCAGCAAAATCAAGAGTAATTTTTTTTGAAAGTAGGTTAGCATGAGCATTCAAATAGATTATTGCACTCTCTATTTCACGTATATTATCTTCCATGTGAGAAGCAATATAGTGTATAACTTCATCATTTAGATATACATTATCTAATTCGCATTTCTTTTTGATAATAGAAATTTTAGTCTCAAGTCCGGGAGGTTGTACATCAGCCATTAATCCCCACTCAAAACGAGTTTTAAGCCTATCTTCAAAACCTGCAATTTTTTTAGGAGGTTTATCAGATGTGAGTACAATCTGTTTTTTTAAGTTGTGCAATTCATTAAATGTGTGAAAAAATTCTTCTTGAGTCTGCTCTTTTTTACTCAAAAACTGTATATCATCTATTAACAAAAAATCACATTCACGATATTTTTGACGAAATCTATCCATTGTATGATTTTTTAAATTATACAAAAAATCATTCAAAAACTGTTCACTTGTTGTATAAATAACAGTTTGATCTTGTGTAATTGCATAATTTCCAATAGCTTGTACTAAATGTGTTTTACCAAGTCCGCTTCCACCATAAATAAATAGAGGATTATACTGTTTTCCAGGCATTTTCGCTGCTGATTTTGCGGCAGCAAAGGCTAATTGATTGGAAGTTCCTACAATAAAATTTTCAAATGTAAAAGAGGTATTTAAAATAGTAGAAGAAGATTTGTTTTTTGTTGTTGATTGTTTTTGTTGTTGTACTGTTTTATTCACATGTGTTGTATTTGATTTTGTTTTTATTAATATTGCTTTTTTTTGTCCAGTTAGATTTTCAAAAATGTCAGCTATTTTATGTGCATATTTTGTTTGAATCCATTTTGCCAGCAATTGATTTGGTGTTGTAAATACGGCTGTATCTGATTTTGAACTGTTTTCATCATACGTTAGTGTTTTTATATATCTTGTATATTCATTTATGGATATATTATCTTTTAGGAGGGTTAAAACTTCATCAGCTAACAAAAAAGACCTCCTTTATTCACATGTAAACACTTCATGTGAATATTTTATCAAAAATTATCTAAAATAACTTTACAAAAGCTAGAATATCAGGCAATATATGTCAATGTGAATATTAAACAATAAAAGAACAAAAACACTTTCTCATGTGAATAAAAAAATATTTCATTTTTTAAATTAAAATTAAATAGATTTTATACTCTTTCACATTGTGAAAAGTATGTGAATAAAATGAATAATAAAAGAGGATAATATGATTATATTAGGTATAGACCCCGGTAGTATCAATTGTGGATATGCAATTTTAGAAAAAAATAAAAATAAACTACTACTTTTAGAGGCAGGACTTATAAAGATTAAACAAAAAGTGTTACAAGATCAAATCATGGAGTTGGTTGAGGGGTTTGATTTGATTTTAAAAGATAAAGAGATAGATGAAGTAGCTATAGAAGATATATTTTATGCTTATAATCCAAAGAGTGTTATTAAACTTGCACAATTTCGCGGTGCATTGAGTTTGAAAGTACTTCAGGAAATTGGAAATTTTAGTGAATATACTCCTTTACAGGTGAAAAAAGCAGTAACGGGAAATGGTAAAGCAAAAAAAGAACAGGTTGCTTTTATGGTTAAACGTATACTGGGGATAAAAAGAGATATAAAACCACTTGATATAACTGATGCTATTGCAGTAGCACTCACTCATGCACAGCGACTTTAGTATTATGTAAAAGTGTCGATTTAATGATAACAAATTAAAAAAAAGGATTTTTTATATGAAAAAAATAGTATTATCTTTGGCATTATTCTCATCATTAATACACGCAGATATAGCTTATCAAGGGACATCAGTAGGAGCACAGGTCGGAATATTTGGTATTGGTGGTACCCTAAAAAGTAAAATTAGTGATACTTTGGCATTAAAAGCAGGTTTTGATACTTTTAAATTAAATGATTATGAAGTAGAAGATGATACAACAAAATATAATTTTGATTTGAAATTACAAGATTTTACATTGTTAGGTGATTATCATCCCTGGGCTGGGTCTTTTAAATTAAGTGGAGGAATGATTATAAATAACAGTGTACTAGATGGTGATATCACTCCAAATACAAGAGGCAATGACAGAATAGAATTTGATTTTAATAATAAACATTATAGTTATGCAGTATCTGAATTGGGTTCAATTCAAACAAAAGTTGATTTTGATCCAGTAGCTCCATATGTAGGATTTGGATGGGATACATCATTTGATAAATTAGAAGGTTTTGGTTTTACTTTTGATTTGGGTGTAGCATACCAGGGAGCTGCACAGGCAACATATAAATTAAAATATGGTGCTGCACTTGATACTGATAAGCGTATTGCAGAAGAGACAAAAGATTTACCAGATGGTCCTCAGAAAACTGCTATGATTAAACAAATTACAAATGAAGTAAATAATAGAAAAAAAGAGATAGAAGATAGTATTAAAAAAGATCTTGATTCTGAAATGCTTTCTTTACAAGAAGAGTTAGATAAATATAAATGGATGCCTTATATCGCTATAGGATTTAACTACAAATTTTAAACTTTTTGGTATCCTTTTAAGTGAAAAACTCTTCAAAGGATACCAGCATGCATGAAATAATAAAATATTTTGAACAATTAACAAAAATTCCTCACTGTTCTCATAAAACAAAAGCTCTTGAAACATTTTTAGTAAATTTTGCCACACAAAGAGGCTATGATACTCAAATAGATAATATTGGTAATATCTTAATAAGTAAAAATGATGCCAAAATATGCTTACAAGCACACTATGATATGGTTTGTGTTGGAAAAGCACCACAGATAGATACCCAGATAGTAGATGGCTGGATGAGAGCAAAAGATTCAACATTAGGGAGTGATAATGGCATAGGGGTTGCTATGATGATGGCTTTGATGGATGAGGGCAGGGCATGTGAATTTCTTTTTACAAATGATGAAGAGGTTGGTTTAATTGGTGCAAATGGGTTGAATTTTGAGTTGAAAAGTCAATATATGCTTAATCTTGATAGTGAAGATGAAGGGGAAGTTTATATTGGGTGTGCAGGTGGTGTGGATATATTTGCAGAAAAAACTTATATGCATGATTTATGTGAAAAACAATTTTATGAAATATCTATATCAAATTTACCAGGTGGACATTCAGGTGTGCAAATAGATGAAAATATTCCAAATGCTATTAAATTATTTGCACAATATTGCCAAGATAAAGATATTAAAATTACAACAATAAAAGCGGGTGAAAGGATTAATTCTATACCTGCCAATCTAAAAGCAATTGTAGCAAGTGATGAAATATTACCAATATGTGAAAATATAAATATAAAAAAAATAACAAAAAAATATGAAACAATCAAAAATAGCAAAGATTTAATATCTTTACTATGCAGTTTTTCACATGGTGTTATCAAGATGAATGAAACACTAGGTATTCCTGATCAAAGTATAAATTTAGCTCAACTTAGTTTAGAAAATGGTGTTTGCAGAATTTCAACTTCTGCAAGAGCTATGGATAATCACGGTTTGAGTAAAATTGAAAAAAATACCAGAGATTTTTTTCACAAATTTGGTTTTGATGTGAAAAGTGAGGGAAAATACCCAGCCTGGAAACCAGAGGTAAATATATTTTCAAAAATAGTTGCAAAAGAAGTAGAAAAAATATTTAATCATGTAAGTTATAAAGCAATTCATGCAGGTTTAGAGTGTGCAGTTATCTCAAACTTGTATCCAAATATAAAAATAGCTTCTATTGGTCCAAATATTCTCTCCCCTCACTCTATCGGTGAGTGTGTTGAAATTGCTTCTGTTCTAAAAGTATATGAAGTCGTTAAAAATGTGATAAATGAGTGTGAATAAAATGTTTTTAAAAATATCTATTTTATTCATTGGTATTTTATTTGCAGGCTGTAGTCAAAAAATTGCTAACACTTGGCAAAGTAAAATTGTAACAAATAGAGTAAATCAAGATATACCATTATATGTAGATATAAAAGGCAAAGGTAAACCTGTTGTATTGTTACATGGATTTGGTGCGAGTCATATAACTTTTAAGTATATCATTCCCAAACTTTCTAAACATTTCAAAACGTATGCTTTTGATCTGAAAGGTTTTGGAAATTCACCTAAAGTGCAAGATGGATGTTATTCTGTTTATGACCAGGCAGTTATATTAGAAAAATATTTTTTAAAACATCATCTGAATAAAATCATATTAATAGGACACTCTTATGGTGGTGGAGTGGCTTTGGTGTTGGCACTGATGCATCCAGAAATGATAGATAAACTGGTTTTAATAGATAGTGCTAGTTATGATCAACAATTGCCAAAACTTTTAAGATGGTTGCAAATTCCTATATTAGGTAAAGTTGGGTTTTTTATAATTCCTTCAAGTGTAGAAGTAAAAGAGTCGTATAAATATGCTTTTTATGATGATAATAAAATTCCCGAAGATATTGTAAAAGAGTATGCCAAAAACATGTATCTTCCTGGTGCAAAATCAGCTTATTGTATGGCAAGTGAATTATTAATACCCAAAGATATCAATAAAATATCTAAAGAGTATAAAAAAATAAAAATTCCTACGCTCATTATCTGGGGAGATAACGATATAGTGATACGCAAGGATAAAGCATATAGATTACATAAAGATATAAAAAATTCACAACTTCATATTATCCCTCAATGTGGACATATCCCACAAGAAGAAAAACCTGTTCAAACTTTAAAGATATTAGAAAAGTTTATGTTACAATAAACTTTCAGGAGTTTGACATGAAAAAAGTATTATTAATATTATCTATTTTAACACTATCTTTGTCTGCAAAAGAAAATATTCGTTCTTTGCAATATACTGGAGTAAAAGTAGAAATAGATAAAAAAGATTTATGGTTACTTAGAAGTAAGCCTGATAAATGTGAAAAAATTGCAATGACACCAAAAAATCTTTTTGGAAAAGATATGGTAGATGATAAAAAAATAGCCCCTGAATGTATCAAAAAAATAAGTTCTTTTTTAGGAAGTATACAGCCGATATCATTGGATCCTGAGATAAAAACAGCTGGAGAACTTGAAGTGCTTGCTTTTATCAAAAAAACTGAGCATGATAAACAAAAATATATTTTAGTTGATGCAAGAAAACCGCAATGGTATGAGTATCTGAGTATTCCAACTGCAATCAATATCCCATATAATGAAATTAAGTATGATGAAGATTTTCCAGAAGATCATAAAAAACTTTTAAAATTGTTAAATATTTCACAAAAAAAGTCTGGCTTTGATTTTTCAAATGCGAAAAATGTATTACTCTTTTGTAATGGAAGTTGGTGCCTTCAATCAGCAAGAGCCATAAAAGCACTGGTGAAAATGGGTTATCCTAAAAAGAAAATATCATGGTATCGTGGTGGTTTACAAGATTGGATAGGGGTTGGATTCCCTGTTATAAAACCTTGAGATAATCATCAAATAGATATTGATGATCATTTGGTAAGTTATTATAAAGTTCGTGTGCTAAATTTCTAATTTCCCATAAAGCTGATTTGTCACTTCTTAGATTTATGAAGTTTTGCAGACTTCTTGCATTGATAGTCCATGTCAATTCAGTTTTATACGATTCTGGAAGAGCATATTTTGCTTTATCATTACTGATTCCTTGTTTTAAAATGAGACGTAGATTTTCTAAAGCTTTTATACTCATTTCATCAACAATTTCAACATCTGTAAATACGAGATATTTTTTGGCTCTTTTTGTATCCTCTAAAGTAAAAGCTTCTTCTTCTTTTAACTCTTTTAATGTATAACGTGTTGATTTAACACTAAGACTAGCCATCCGATGACGTGCAAGTTCTTGTAAAAGTGCACGAGAAATCCCCTGAATATAAAATGTATATACTAAATGCTCTAGTGTGGAAGCGTGTTTGAATTTGTTACCGACTCTATCTATGAGTGCCTTATCTTTTTCTCCTCCATGATCGCTTTTGTCAAAACTTTGCCAGCAAGTACGAATTGCATCGGCACATACGACTAAAGGAGTATGGTTTAAAAGAGTGATTTTCATAAAAATAGTCCTAACTTAAAGTTAGGACTATTATAGCAAATCTACCAAAATTATTGTTTAAGTTGAAGTAGAGTATTTAGCATTTGATCTGATGTTGTGATCGTTTTTGAGTTAGCTTGAAAACCTCTTTGGATGACGATGAGTTGTGTAAGAGAACGGCTCAAATCAACATTTGACATCTCTAATGCACTTGATTGAACAAAACCACGTCCACCAGCTGCTGCTTTTCCGATGACAGGTTCACCTGAGTTGGCTGTTTGAACAAAAACATTTCCACCATCACTCTCTAAGCCGATATTATTGGTAAATTTTGCCATGGCAACTTGTGCTAAACCAAAAGATCTACCATTTGTAAAACTTCCAATAAGTGTACCTGACTGATCGATTCTGATACCATCAAGATCACCACCAGTAAATCCATCTTGGCTTATTCCTGCTGTATTAGATTCACTATCAAAACTTGTCATGCCGTCAAATTTATTAATACTTCCAAGATCAAGTAAAATAGTTTGATTTGGAGCAGAACCATTATTTGCAGTATATGTGAAACTTGTTGGTGTATAAGAAGCCAATGAACCATCTGAATTAAAAATGACTTGTCCATTTAACTCATTTTCTCTATCTTTGATTGGACCACCTATATCTCCAGGTTTTGGAACAGATATTTTCATATCCCAGGCTACACCTGTTTTTGTTCCATTTGTGTCATAAATATATCCAGCTTTTCTATACTCAACTCGTACAGTATGTTTAGAACCTA
>JALSQA010000096.1 GCA_026985685.1 Campylobacterales bacterium
ATTTGAGGATCGCTGAAAAGTACCCAACTAAGTTTATCAGGATCAATTTTGTGCTTGGTTGGTGCATATATATTGTGTATTGCAATACCTGCCTCATAAGTAGCCCAATGAGCAAACTTTGGACCTCTTCCACAATCTCCGGTTGCATAGATGTTTTCTTGTGTCGTTTGAAGTGTAGCATCAGTTTTAATGCCATGTCTATCAAACTCTACTCCAGCTTTCTCTAATCCAAGATCTTCTACATTGGCAGCACGCCCTGTTGCGATGAGCACATGATCTGTTTGTAATTTATACTCTTTAGAATCTTTAGTATACTGCACAACAAATGCTTTTTCATCTTTATCAATCTTATCTATATGAACATTTAATTCTATTTGTACACCATCTTGAATCATTTTTTCCTGTAATTTTAATGCACATTCACGATCAACACGTTTTAGAATTCTATCACCCCGTTCTAATAATGTACATTTTGTTCCTAATTTTACAAACATCTGTACCAATTCACAACTAATTGCTCCAGCACCAACAAAAATCATCTCTTTAGGAATTTCTTTATGTTTAAAAACATCAGCATTTACCCAGGCATCAGCTACTCCAGTCCCTTCAAAAGGTGGAACAAATGCTTTAGCACCCGTTGCAACAATAGCATGTCTAAAGCCAATAAGTTCACCATCTATTTCAGCACTATTAGCATCAACAAATTTAACTTTTCCTTTTTGAAAAGTCAATGTCGATAATTGCTTAAGTCTACCCATAGCACCGTTTGCACGCATCTCAAGCAATCGTTCTTTTTCAGCCAATACCCCTTCCCAGTGAATCTGTGCTTCACCTGAAAAATCAGCATGAAAAGCTTTAGCTTCTTTAAGCATATTAAAACGATTTGCAGCATTTTCAAGTACTTTAGATGGAATACAACCTTCAAAAAGACACTCACCACCTAAAGCACCTCGCTTATCAACTAATAATACAGATTTACCAAATTGGGCAGCCGCCATCGCAGCTGGTGTACCACCAGGTCCTGCACCAATAACCAAAAGATCATATTTTTTCATTGTTCTCTCCCAAAATTACTATATAAGTGTATTGTTATATTTACACGCCAAGAAAATATCAAATCCATATCTCTTCTTCTTTAACAATATGCACTTTTTTGTCAAATTTATCTTCAATAGCTTTCTTAAAAACTACTTGTGCATCTTTTTCACCATGAATTAAAAAGATTTTTTCTAATGTTTCAAAATCACCTATCCAACCCAATAATTCACGCTGATCAGCATGAGCTGAAAAACCACTTATTGAGTGTATACGTGCATGAATTCTTATCTTTTCATGATAGATTTTAATCCATTGGGCACCACTAAGAAGCTTTCGTCCTAATGTACCATCAGCTTGATACCCAACAAATATAACGCTATTTTTAGGATTCCAAATACGATTTTTAAAATGATGCAATATACGTCCACCTGTACACATACCACTTCCCGCTATGATGATACACCCATCTTCTTCATTGATTTTTTTAGACTCATCTGGAGTAAGAGTATAGTGCAAATAAGGAAATTCAAAAATAGTACCATCACGCTTTAGATAATCATTACAGCATTTACTTAACTCTTGATGATAACTATCATACAATCTTGTGGCACGAATTGCCATCGGTGAATCAAGATAAATCTTACAGGGAGGTAAGACTTTATTATCATACATCTGTTTGAGAATACATAATATCTCTTGTGTCCGTTCAATCGCAAATGAGGGGATAAGAACATTTCCCTGACTTAGTAATGTATCTGTTATAATCTCTTTAAATTCTTGTGTACTCTCCGTGATACCTTCATGATTTCTATCACCATAAGTTGATTCGATATAAAGAGTATTTGTATTTTTGATACTTTCAGGAATAGGCATGACCATGTCATTGTGATTTCCCAAATCCCCACTAAAAACAATCCTCTTTTGTTCTTCCTTTTCTTTATAATCAATCGTAATAATTGCAGAATCCAAAATATGTCCAGCATTATGAAAAGTTGCCTTAACGTCTTTGCCAAGTGTAATCTCTTCACCATATTTAGCATATATAAGAGGCAAATCATAAACCGCATCAACATCCTCAACTTTATATAAAGGTGGTTTAACTTTATTTTCTTCGCCTCTTCTTTGTGCTTTTTTAAAATTGGTGCGATACTCTTCTTCCATCAAATGTGCACTATCAAGCATAACTACCTGAGCCAAATCCAGTGTAGAACGAAGAGTAATAATACGCCCTAAAAAACCCTCTTTTACTAATTTTGGTATTCTACCAACATGATCCAAATGAGCATGAGTGATCAATAATATATCTACATCTTTAGGATCAAATCCAAAATGTTGAAAATTTTTATGTTCATTGTGTCCTTGAAACATCCCACAATCTACCATAATTTTAAGACCATCTTCAAGCTCTAACAAATGACAAGAACCTGTCACTACCTCTGCCGCACCATATGATTTTACGAGTGCCATAAATTATCCTTTTTATTAAATTAAAAATGCCCAGGCGATTGTGCCTATACCAAGTAAGACAATCACAATCGCAGACCTGTAACTTTTTTCCCATCCCCCAAACCAAAGGGCATATACTCCTTTTAGTAAATTGTTACTCCCTGCTGCAATCAAAATTGCAGAAATTATCTCCGTATGTGTAACACTATATTTTCCTGTAATCAAAGAGAGAATAAAAGGATCAATATCTGTAAAACCAGTTATAAAAGACAGTACTCTCAAGCCCTCTAACCCATAATAATGCGTGATATACGTAGTCAAACTCATCATAACCACAAATAAAATAGCAAATACAAATGCTGTACCAAGTTCTAAGGGATTATTGTCTACAAATGTCAGACCTTTTGTATTTTTATCTCTATCTTGCAAGAAAAAGACAGAACTAGCAAACCCAAGCAATGCAAAAATAATAAATGGAAGCAAAAGTGCTTTTGCAATTGGAATATTAAAAATTGCCACTACTACCAGTAAACGAAAGTACATCATAGAAGTAGCAGCAATAATTCCAGCATCAAGAACTCTGATATTTTCAGTTGCAAATTTTTTAGCAAGTACTACTGTAGTTGCAGTTGAAGAGTAAAGCCCACCAACAACTCCCGTCAGATAATAACCTCTGTTTGGAAAGAGATATTTTTGAACGATATAACCAGCATAAGATATACCAGAGATAATAACAACAGCCATCCATATTTTAAAAGGAGAAAGAGGTATGAAACTATTAATCGGCTGATTAGGTAAAAGAGGCAAGATCACACCAGAGAGTAATACCATTTTACCCATAGTTTCAAACTCTATAGTATCAGTACTTACACTAAAACGTTCAATAGCTTCTTTTGCATTGAGTACAAATATCACCGTCACAAAAAGCAAAGCCCCCATCCAGTAAGGAAAAAGTACCAACAAAGGACCAAAAGAATAAACTAACAAAGAAACTAAATAGAGTAAAATACTACTTTTGCCCTCTTGAAGTCTTTTCTGATAAAAGAGTGCATACAGCAAAGTATATCCAACTATTCCAGCGATATATAATGTCAAATGCACAGAATCAATCACATAAAAGATATAACCTAGCACACCAATAAATGTCAAAGTTCTTGTCGTACCAAAGAAGTCATGCCTTTTATCTTTTACAAAATGTTGATGGTATGTTTTTACTTCCAATCCAATCAAAAAAGCAAAAACAACACTCAAACCAAACTGTATCAACCGTGCATCAAAATCCATAACTTAAACTTTTATCAAGGCATATGTGGATGCATAAAGAACATACCCATAAAACCATCAAAGAAAATTCCAAGCAGGGCAAATACAAAATATACAACTATCATCGCTGGAATCGATGCAAATGCTAATTTGACCATTAAAATAACCAAATCTCCAAAAGGTATATCTAATCCTGTAATTTTTACTTTTTGATCTTCCATTTTTAACTCCTCTTTCATTTTTGATACGCGTTTTGGGCAAAGCCCAAAATCGCTACGCTAACGCTGAGTTTTCTTCAGCAGAATGCTCACGTGCAGATGAACCGCACTTGTTTCTTTTCCTCTTGGCAAAGCCCAAAATCGCTACACTAACGCTGTGTTCTCCT
>JALSQA010000097.1 GCA_026985685.1 Campylobacterales bacterium
ATAGATCATGATACCAAGTACAAATGTGATCAGTGCAGCAATCTCACTAGTGGCACCTTTGGCGGTGGAATAAAATACTTTATAGACAAAAGCAGCGATAACCAAAAGACCAAATACCAGCAGCATTACCGGCAGAAAATGGGGAATACTTTTTTCTACCCAGGCACTCAGGTATCCCAGCAGTGAAATCAGTGCAAATGTTCTGGTACCTGCGAACTCTTTGCGTTTGTTACGCCGATAGTAGATCTCCCGTTGCAATCCGATCAACAGCCCCAGTACAATGGCAATACCTATCTGTAAAGAGATATCCCAGCTCATCTTTTATCCTCCTTTGGAAGCAGCGATAGCAGATTTTGGCTCTTGGATCTCCTTACCGTATAGATGTACCAAAAATGTAAAAATCAGCGGTACCGTCAAAGCAGTAAAAGAGGATGCCGCGACCAGTGCTGTAAAGAGATGCGTGTTGATGATACCGGAACTAAAAAGTAGCTGTGCGACAATGATTTCCGTGGTAAGCCGTGCATCCAGACCTATGCCTGTAAGCAGTGCTTCATGAAAAGTTAACTTTTTCAGAGGTACCATAAGCATCACACCGGCAAGTTTTCCCAGTGTCCCTGCCAGATAGAGTACAACAGCCAACAACGGCTCTTTGAGAAAACCTGCCAGGTCTATATTGAAGCCGATCCAGAAGAAAAATAAAATACCAAAAAAACCGTAACTAAGCAAAGAGATGGTCTTTTGAACGCTTTTACCAGCAGGTTGGATTCCTGCGAGAATGGGTTTGAGGACAATACCTGCGAAGATTGCACCTACGACCATTCCGATCTCTGTTTTTTCACTGAATGTACCGAAAATAAAAAGTATCATGAGCGAAAGGATTAAAAGAGATGCACTGTTTTTGGGAATAATACGGCGAGTAATTGGGAAAAAATAGCGGTACATGATCCATGAAAAGATTAAAAAGGCAAGTACTCCAAAGGTGAGTATGACGATTTCGTTACTGCCGGTAGCTTCTCCTGTACGGATACCTATCCATACCGAGACAAAAGCGACAAGAAAGACTTCAATCACATCGTCAAGCACTCCTGCTCCGATGATATAAGTACCGATTTTTGTTTTGATCATCTTGAACTCATCGAGAATCGGTACGATCACTGCTTCGGCAGTAGGCATGCGTGTCATACCGATAACAAAAGCTATCAGCCATCCATAGCCAAAGAGTAGCATAGCAGTCATTCCAAATACAAAAGGGATGATTGTATTGAGTATGGTCAGTGTGACGATATCACCACTGAGTTGACGCATCTTTTTGACTTCAATCTGAAGACCTATATAAAAGAGCAAAAATAGCACGCCTAGATCTGATAAAAAAGAAAATATCGTCTGATAAGCAGGGGTTTTCAGCAGTGCAATCTGTGGCAGTGGTAGATAGTGTATACCTATACCGACAAAAAGTGCAGAGAGTATCACAGGGATACGTGCACGTGAAAGTATCGTTCCTAAAAATAGAGTCATCAAAAAGATTGATGCAAGAAAAAAAAGCGTTTGACCTAACTGGGTTTCATCCATTTAATAATTCGCTATATATGCAATTGAGATTATAGTATTAAAATTCATTAGTATAATGTTCTATAAATTCTTCATAGCTTCCTAGTGAAGCAAAGCTCATTTTATAATTTTTTTCATCTATTTTGTCAATTTTAACACAATCAACCCCTATGACTTGTAATTTATCATAAGTTAGTATTTCACCTTCATGTAATTCTAAAACATCACGAAGCAGCCATTCTCCCAGAACTTTATTTGGATTTGACATTAAAGCTTTTGAATTATCCTGGCAGACTTTGGTACTTATAATTTTATTATTTGGTAAATGTAATGAAAAAGAGACATCTCTTTGTGGGAAAAAAGATTGTTTATATTTATGGATTTTAGCAGGGATAGGAATATAAATTTCATTTGCATCTCTTTGCCTGCCACCTGCATTCCATTGATTTAATCCACTTTTAGGAGAAACAACTTTATTTCTCCCGTAAAGGGGAAGATAAACAGTATCGATAATTAATGTTTTTGGGTTAGTTAAAATATTTTGATTATGAAAACATTTTTTTATTTGTTCAAGAGGATTTTCAAATATTTTAACTTTAAATTCTTCTAATATTGAAGATGTATTAAATCTTTTATAAAGTGTACTTTTTGATAAGTTGAAATTATATTCATGTTTGTTATCATTAAACCAAATAGAATTTTTCCGTTTTGTTATAGATGATATTTGTTCAACATTTATATAATCCATTTCTTCTTCGTATATTTGAAACTTTTCATCAGAACGAACAATACAATGATATACTGAACTATCCACACTTGATATGTTTTCTGCAAATTTAATTCTATCATTTCTTAATTTTGCAATTGTTCGTATTTTCTTTTCATCAGTTAATGATTCATATAAATTTCTGTCTTTATTAAACTCTGCAACTTTTTGTATAGAGTTGCCATTACTTTTTAGAAAAGTTTTTAATCCTATACCTATATCATCTTTGGAAGCATCAAGTGCAATATCACCTCTTGATAAATTATTTGCTTCAAATATATCACAAAATACTTTTTCTCCCATCCTGTAATATAAATAAGGGGTTTTAGAACTGGAAAAAAGATTTGATAAACTACCAATAACACATAAAGATTCTATATATAGATTACGAAGTTTCTCATTTTGATTATTATAAAACATTTTTGATATTTCTTGCAATTTCTTCTATTACTTTTACAGTTACGGAATTTCCAGCTTGTTTATATTGATGTGAGAGTGCCAAATCTTTTGGAAATTTAAATTTTTTATCAAAACCCTGAAAGTTTATACATTCTCTAGGTGTTAATTTTCTAATTCCTTTTTTATCTTTGATGATTGGTACATTATGTCCACCTGTTCCCATATTTGCAGTTAGTGTTGGACAAACATTATTTTTGTTTTCTCTAACGTATTGTCTTCTCCACTGATATACAGTGTTTGTATTAGTAATATGATTTTTTATTTTCTCATAAAGAGGTTTACCTTGATAATAAAAGTAATCTTCTACATTTTCTTCTAAACATGATTTAATATGTAATGTTTTATTTGTAGGTTCTGGAAAATGAAATTCTTTATCTATATCTCTTAATGCAATAATATATATTCGTTCTCTATTTTGTGGTACACCAAAATCTTTGGAGTTTAAAACCTTTGCATAAATTTTGTATCCCATTTCTTCTAAAGTTTTTTTAATAATTTTAAAAGTATTTCCTTTGTCATGTCCTACAAAACCTTTAACATTTTCAAGAAAAATTACTTTTGGTTTGTGAAAATCTGCAATTCTTGCAACATCAAAAAATAGTGTTCCTCTTGTATCCTCAAAACCTTTACGATACCCAGCCACACTAAATGCCTGACAGGGAAACCCTGCCATTATAATATCATGAGGAGGAATTTCCTCTTCTTTGATTTTTGTAATATCTCCAAATGGTATTTCACCATAGTTTAAATAATAAGTTTTTTGTGCATTTTTATCTATTTCTGAAGAAAATACAAAATCTATATTATCCTTAAAAATATTTTTAAAGCCTCTGCGTATTCCCCCGATTCCAGCAAACAAATCTATAGCTTTATATGTTTTAACAGTATTTATACTCATACGTTTGTTCAAGTTGTTTACCTTATATTTTTGATAAAAAAGATTGTTTTGAGACATTATATCCATCCTTTAATTTAGTATCAATTATATTCAAAAGTTAACTAAAATTGTAAAAATATGTCAAAATGAAATATTTTCTTTAAAATTAAATAAAAAGTTTTCCTTTGTTTATCGTTAAAATTTGATTATAATATACAAACAAGATTTTGATATAAATGGATAATCATGCAAAAAATACTCTACCTAACTTTTTTTATTTTCATTATTGGCTGTGGAAATTCTGAAAGTATTATAAATGAGAATATTTCATCTACTGATAACAATTCCCAAAAACCTTGGTATCATCCTTTAGTAGATACTACTTGGCAATGGCAACTAACAGGAGATATCAATACTTCTTATGATGTAGATCTTT
>JALSQA010000098.1 GCA_026985685.1 Campylobacterales bacterium
ATTTTTTTAATTCTATCTGTTGTGTTTTTGAAAGTTTGTCTATACCATACTTTTTCATTTTACGTTTACTTTTAAAAACACGTTCCCATTGGATGATAGCTTTCTTACCTGCTACAAGATGTAACTCTTTAGCGATCAAAACAGGTGATGCATAGGCAAAAGTGCCACATAGAAGATATGTTGTAAAAAGTATAGCTGTTTTAGATATATTCATGAAACCCTCTTTGACGTATAAAAGGCACCTACAATGGTATTAAGTTAAGGATTTTATATTTGGAAATGGTGACTTTAGTCCCATCAAATGAGGGTCTAGCTAAAGCAAGACTTCCAAAATATTTATTAACTTAATGGTTTTTAGATGTGCCCTGAATTTAGTATCGGAATATATGAAATTTTATTTAGGGTTAAAGAAAAAACTTTAAATGGCTGTGAAAAATAAATAGTATAAGTAAATAGTTGATATATTTTGTTAATAGAATATTGTCTGAAAATCTTGCTTTATCTAGATCTTGAATTAAGGAAGAGTTATTAAAAATCAAAAAAGAGTTGTATTATTTGTGCGTTCACTGCGAGGACGTGGAGTAGAAAAGAGTTATCTTGATTTGACTTTGATGTTTCAAGAGATAGGCTTTGATGTGCATTTGATTTTAAGAGAGGATGTTTTTGTTTTAGATGCTTCAAATGTTACAAATATCCATATACTTCAAGGAGAGAGTGAAGAGGAAAAGATATCATCACTGAGTGAAATATTACAAAGATTAAATCATGAAAAAAAGATAGATCTTTTGATCTCTTCCAATGTTCATTTTATGGAAAAAAGTGGTTTTGATCTTGATAAATGTTATTTTAGTGTCAACATGAGCTGGGGATATCGCTTACTTAAACGACTACGTCTTAAGAAATATTTTCAAATCAAAAAAGAGTATAAAAATAAGCAAATTATTGCAGTATCAAAAGGAGTCAAAAAAGATTTATTGGATTATCTTAAAATCAAACCCTCTAAATTAGATGTTATTTATGATCCTTATGATGTAGAAAAAATCCAAAAACTAGCAAATAAGCCTATGCAAAAAAAACATGAATATATTGTTCATGTTGGTGCATTTGATAAGATAAAAAGACATGATATTCTCATCAAAGCTTTCGCACTTTTAGATACGCATTTACATCTTTATCTAATAGGAGAAGGGAAAGAAAAAACAAAAATTCAAGATCTGGTAAAAAAGTTAGGTATTGAATCAAAAGTACATTTTTTAGGTTGGAAAAGTAATCCATATCCTTACATAAAACAAGCTAAATTAACAGTTCTTTCATCCCAGTCAGAAGCACTTCCAAGAGTCATCATAGAATCACTCATCATAGGAACTACTGTTGTTAGTACCGATTGTAATTTTGGACCATCTGAAATACTTCAAGATGAACTAAAAAACTACCTGACACCTGTAAACAATCCTAAAAAACTAGCCCAAAAAATTACCTGGGCACTTTCAAATCCAATAACACCAGCAAAAAAATATTATCAAAGGTTTTCAAAAGAAGAAGTACTGGGTAAATATATATCTTTGATTAAAGAGTAGGGATAGTAGTTCTGATTTGTGTCGATTTAGAGTATATATTTGGCATTTATAGTTGTGTTTTTTCTTAAAATATAACAAACTTGATTGACATAGACTAAAGTTTTATGCTATAATTGCCATAAAAATTAGAGTTGGAGAAGTAAGTTGAGTAAAAGTTTATATCAAACATTAGGTGTTTCAGAGAGTGCATCGGCTGATGAAATCAAAAAAGCATATAGAAAATTAGCAAGAAAATATCATCCTGATATCAATAAATCTCCTGAGGCTGAAGAAAAATTTAAAGAGATTAATGCAGCTTATGAGATCCTCAGTGATGAAGATAAAAAAAGACAATACGATCAAGTCGGTGACAATATGTTCGGTGGACAAAGTTTCCATGACTTTGCCGGTAGCCAGGGTGGCAGTGCTGATTTAGATGAGATTTTGCGTAGCATCTTTGGTGGTGGCGGTTTTGGAGGATTTAGCGGTGGCTTTAGTTCTGGGGGTGGTCAAGGTGGTTTTGGAGGTTTTGGTCAGCAAGGTTATGCACCACAGAACCTTGATCTCGAAACTTCTATAACTATACCTTTCAATACCGCAGCACTAGGTGGAAAACACTCAGTTAATGTCAATGGCGAAAGCTTTGATATAAAAATCCCAGCAGGTATAAAAAGTGGTGAGAAATTACGTGTCAAAGGCAAAGGACATAAATCAGGCGGAAGTGTAGGTGATTTGTATATCAAAGTAAATGTTGCCAAAAGTCCTGAATACGAAAGAGATGGTAATAATCTTACAAAAACTGTAGATGTTCCACTAAAAACTGCACTATTTGGTGGTAAAATACCTGTTCGCACACTACACAAAGAGATCACTGTGAAGATTCCAAAAGGGATCAAATGCGGTCAAAAGTTACGTGTAAAAGAGCAGGGTATGATCGATAGAAAGAGTAAGCAAGTAGGTGATTTGTATCTTAAACTTAATGTAGTTTTACCAAAAGTTGAAGATCTTGACCCAGAACTTTCTAAAATCATGGAAGAAAAATTACCAGCGTAAAGGAGTAAAATATGCATGGATATGATGAACCAGTTTACCTTATCAGTGTGGTAGCAAAAGCGTTAAATATACATCCCCAGACGCTTAGGCAATATGAGAGAGAGGGGCTTGTAACCCCATCTCGTACAGGTGGAAAAATGCGTCTTTATTCCCAGCGAGACATCGACAGGATCAATATGATCTTGCGTTTGACAAGAGATTTGGGTGTCAATCTTGCAGGGGTAGATATAATCTTACAGTTTAAAGATCAGATAGATCAATTTGAAGATGAGATTGATGAACTTAAATTGGAATTAGCAAAATATAAAAAACAAGGTGCTGTTTTACCACAAAACTCTTTGGTAAAAAAACGTAATGTTTATGAAATCATAATATTTGGAGAATAATTTATTTCTCCAATTTTTATAACAAAACGTTAAGTATTTTTTATAAGTAAATATTTAATAACTTTTGTATACCATTGGTTTATGAAAAATACTAATTTACTTTACTTTACTTTATATTTGTCTCTGGAATCCTTCTGCTTTTAAGTGCCTGTGAAAAAAATGCTCCAATATATATTGATCAAGATCAGTCAAATCATGATTTATCAACCTTTGAAAATCAAAATACTACAAATGATGGGCAAAATAGTGATAATAAAAAAATTTTTATAATCGGTGACTCAACTGTACACAATACAACAACCTATGATGGTGTAAGAGTTCATTATGGATGGGGAGATTTACTCTCAAAATATATGAAAAACCCAGAAAATCTTTATAATCTAGCTCAACCAGGTGCTAGTACAAGAAGTTATAAAGAGCGAAATGAACTTGAAGGTGATGGATGGTTTCATAACTGGTATCAAACTAAAAGTATTATCGAAAATAGTGATTTATCAAATGGTGGGTATCTTTTCATCCAATTTGGTCACAATGATGAAAGTGATTCATATGATGTAGGTGATATAGGTACTTTGCCAGGCAGAGGTGGTAGTTATTATGTACATTTAAAGTCTTATATCCAAGCTGCAAGATCATATAACCTGACACCTGTTTTGATTACACCAGTAGAGAGAATGATAAAAAATCAGGGAGAAGAGTTAGTATATAGCCATAAAACCTCCTTAGGGGATTATGCAAATACTGTTAAAATGTTAGCTCAGGACACTGGAACACTATTATTAGATTTGCAGCAAATATCATGGGAAAAGTTTAATCAATATAGTGATACCAAAGCACTGCAAGAGACTTTCGGATATGATGATGTTGAACACTTCAGTTATGAGGGTGCTAATCAAGTTGCATCCTGGGTTAGAGATCTTATCTGTAACAGCGGTGATGATGTTTTATGTGGAGAGTTTATAGAATATTGATTAGTTAATTATTTGGCATCGGAAAGTCTCCGTTTCCAATATATTTTACATTTTGATTTTCTTACCAAAAGCCAGAGCTGGTAAATATTTTATGGACCAG
>JALSQA010000099.1 GCA_026985685.1 Campylobacterales bacterium
CCCATCCCTTCTATCACTAAGCACCTCTACCGCAAGATTTAACCCCGTAACGATAGCATTGACAGGAACAATCCACTCTCTTTGCACCTCCCAGTCATGTCGCTTTTCCATCCATCCACGTATAGCATCAAAATATCCTTCATGATAATGCGTATAACCAAATATCGGATGTGCTATACGCTCCTCTAAAGCTAACTGAAGCTCATGCGAAACAGGCAAATCCATATCCGCCACCCAAAGAGGCATGACATCCGCACGACCAAACTTCTCCACACGGGCATCGTACTTTTCTGTGTGCGTATCAAGGCGAGAGATAGATGTGTTGAAGTTCATATATTATACATTCCTTTTTATTTTAGTGCATCTGATATTAAGTTTTTGATAACCTATTTGTTTGTATAGATTTATGCAATAAAAACTTGTTTCATTACCTCTATAATTTGATCTTTATCAATAGGTAAACCATCACCAAAACTTTTAATTGCTTTTGGATCTAATTCATTTTCAATATGACTTAAAAATCTTTCAAAGTCATATTTCATTCTACCTATTAGTTGTATATGTTCATCACCTGTTAAAAGTAATGCTAATTTTAATATATCTCTACGATGTTTTTTCCATTTTCTGTCATTTCTATCTCTCAAATCACAAAAAGCAGACATTTTTAGCATAATAGTTGCTTGAGTATTTGTACAAGGTGCTTTTACCGATTTATCTACATTATTTTTAATCATTTCAAAATATTCAGGGTCTAGCATAATTGCAGAAAGAGAATAAAGTCCTTCTTCTGGATCTATGGGTATAATTCTTTGAGACTCTTCAAGTGCTAAATCATTCTCGTTAGATGCAAACAATTCTATTTCTTTTGCAAAATTTTCTTTTTGTGGTTTTATAAATCTATAGTATCTATATTGATTTTTTTCACCTATTTGTATCGTATAGTCACCATCTTTAATATACTGTTTAATGCGTTGAGACATCTCAATTGAATTATTTGTAAGTAGCACAAGGTCTATATCAAATGTTGCTTTTCCATGACCTTCTAGTTCTCTATCAAGTAACATAAGAGTTGCAAAACCACCTACAATAACATAATTATCAGCTAAGTCTTTACAGTAGTTTTGAAAGTGGCTTAATCCAGCATAATCAGTTTCTCTCATCAAACTATCCTCTTAATTTCTTTTGTATATTTCTTTCAATCTCTTCCAAAGCATACTCTGTTCTTTCATCATCAATATTCTTCATTAATCTTAAAATATATAATTTATTAACACTGTTATTATGTGAAAAAAGAGTTGGATCTCTATTCCAAACCTCTACCTTAAATTTTGCTATATCTTCTTCACACTCAATACCGGTCAAATCAATCTCTTTTAATTTTTTAGAATGAATTGCAATAGTTTTTATATCGCTGTCCATTAGCGAAGAATATTTTGATAATGCTGAATACCCACTATATACAAAATTATTGGTAAATTCTTCTTTAACATAAAGTGTATATTCTAAAGGTGTGATTAGTTCATTGTTTAATTTTTCATATACATTATATTTAGATATAAAAAATACAACTTTTCTTTTACCTTGTTTTTCGATTCTAAGATAATGTAGTTTTTCTAAAATTTCTAATGCTTTTGAGGTAGCTCTCAACTCTCTATTTATAGATTTAGCTATATCACTGATAATCATACTATCGTGAATTACACCATCTAAATAGCCAATTAATATTGTATCTGCATCAGTAGATAATTTATCATTTCTTTTGAGTGTTACTTTATTATCGGTTTGAATTTGTAGTAAAGCAAAAGGAAGAAATATCTGTTTATCAGGTACTACAAAAGGAATATGTTTTTTTACTAATGAGTTTAAAGTTCTAGCCTCTATACTATCAAATACAAATACAACATGACCAGAATATATATCTTCTATTTTTTTCCTTGCATTATAATGCATCCGCATATCAATACTCTTATTTTTGACTACAAGAAATAAAATCCCAAATCCAGATATTTCGGCATTCCATAAGTCATATCCTAACTTAATATACAATGGTAATTTAAGATCTAATCTTTTACTGACTACACTCCAGGAAGTACTATTTTCAAGATAGTTAAAGAATTCTTTTTTTGTTTTCATATGCTTATATTAACATAAAAAAGTTTATATTTACACACAATAGTAAATATAAACTTTTTTATGTATATTTAAGTATTATTCTGTAATATGGTTTACGACTTAGATTCAATCAAAAAGTAAATCCTGCATTTATCTCAGGATAGCCTCTTGATTCACTGTTGATGCCATCATCATAATACTCTTGCACCCAGCCAATACTCATAAAAGCATTAGCACCTGTTACAATAGCAATACCAACACGTCCACCATAAACATCATGATCTTTATATGGATCATCTATAAAGGTATGACGATAAATCACACCAGCATAAGGTTTATAATTACCTTCTATAGGAAGATAGTAAGTTATAGGGATGTTTATCTCATTTATTTTTGGGTCATTGCCAAACCAGCCAGTATAACCTGCTCCAACTGATAGATTGTCTGTTACAAAATAATTTGCATTTATACCAACAACTGTATAAGTATTACCATACCCACTACTTGAACCCACGCTAAAACCAAAATTTTTATGACCAACAGAAAAAAGACCACCCGCATATATAGTAGATGTCATAAATAATATCAGTACAGTTTTTTTCATCTTAAACCTCCATAATATATCAGAAATGATACTATAATTTTACCAATAACTTGCTCGCTACTTAAAACCGCTCTCAAGATGGTATCTGATAACTCAAAGAGTATTTATATGATAAATAACCTTTTGACAGTATAGGCATCTTAATTTAATGTCATCGCCCAGTAACGATAACAAATAAGATAAAACATTAGCTATGTCATAACTTCAAACCAAGATAAGTTCAAGTTCTGTATAATGCCGTTATGATGATTAGATTAAAAGAGCAACAAATATATGCCATCAAACGACTTGCTTTAGAACTTTTTGATAGCTCAAAAGTGATGATATTTGGTTCTCGTGCAGATATGCATCAAAAGGGTGGAGATATAGATATCTATATACAAACGGATAAAAAAGAAGATATTTTAAAATCCAAGATTGTTTTTTTGCGTGAATTTGACAAGCTTTTTGGTGAACAAAAGGTGGATTTGCTTGTAGACAATGGCACAAAAAACAAAGAGATATTTGAGATTGCAAAAAAAGAGGGTGTAGCACTATGACGTTAGAACAGATTAGAAAAGAACTAGATATTCATTTTATCAGGATTGATGCGATTTTACCGGAATTAACAAGTTATCTGCCTTTGAAAGAAAGCGACTTTCAAGAGATTGAAAAGATTAAAACTATTGACTTTTTTATTTATCGTTTTACGAAAATTCAAGATAGAATGGGGGAAAAGCTATTTCCTCTTATTTTGAAAGAGCTACATGAATATAAAACAAGTATGTCTTTGATAGATGTGTTACACAGACTCGAAAAATTGGAATTATTAGAAAGTAGTGATATTTGGATAGATTATAGAAAACTTAGAAATGCACTCACACATGAATACCCTGACAACGAAGATGAGATGATAGAGTCTATCGCACTTGCAATAGATGTTTATGGAGATTTGAAAAAGATATATACCAAGTTGTTAAATAGCGTTTAAAGTTCACTTCTCACTCCTCACCCTATTTTCCAAACTTCAACTTTCCGTCTGGATTCCAAGCTATAACTTGGAAACAGATATAAAAATAGTTTGCTTTATTATATTTTATTTTGAAATGTTTTTGTACTGGCAATCAAAACGAGACTAAAGCCATTATTTCATGTTTTAAAAATTAAATTGTTTTTTTATCTTATATTAAGTATTTTTTAAATTTATAGTTATACAATATATCTGCACATACAGTGTAAATTTATTAAAAGAGGAGATTCTCTATGAAAAAAGTTGGATTACTTTTAGCGATGGCAGGTTTTAGCGTGCTTCTTAATGCTTCTATGATGGATGCAATAACAAAAAAGGCGACTG
>JALSQA010000100.1 GCA_026985685.1 Campylobacterales bacterium
ACTTATTCCAAATTTTGCAAATTTTGCTTCTATCTACCAGGATTTGGGAATTGATTTAAATAACTTTCACTTCTTTTCTGATGTATTTAAGTTGATTTTACTTTCATTGGTTATTTCAATCATATCAGTTACAACTATCATATTACAACAAAAGCAAAGATAAAAGATCTATGAAGTTTATTGTATCTATTTTGGGAATTTTATTGTCTAGTGTATATTTATATGCAAGTGTTCAACAAAAGATTTCCCATACAAAATCACAAATTTCTTCTAAAAAATATCAAGAAAAAAAGATATCCAAAAAACTAGGTGCACTGGCTAAAGATATCACAATAGAAAATAGAAAACTTCTTAAACTAAGAGAAGATATTCGTGAAACTATTAAAAAGCTAGAAAAACAAAAACATAAAACAAAAAATAAAAATAAAGAACTTAAAAAAGTCGAAAAACTCTATAAAGCACTTGAACAAAGAGAGAGATATGTAAATAAAAAAATCACAAATATCCTCTCAAAAGAGATTGCTCTGACCATGATCAATGATAGTGGTGATGAACAAGAAAACTTACGTAGTTTTGATTATGATAGTGATGATATCATCATGAAAGAGATCCTAAGCACCTATCAAAATATCCTCAAAGAAAAATTTGCATCCACCAAAACAAGATATCTAAAATTGCAAAAAAATAGAAAAATCATCAAATCACAACTAAGAAAATTACAATACAGTATCAATAAACTCAAACAAGAGAAGACAAAACTATCAAAACTTTCAAATCTTCAAAATGCAACAATTAAAAATTTAAACAAAAAACAAAAAGCTTATCTTCGTAAACTAGCCCGTATCAGAAAAGAGAAACAAACTCTAAAAACTATGCTAAACAGACTAAATATCACAAAAAAACAAAAAGAGCAGACAAAAATCAGACAATCAGCAAGTAATGGTCTAAATGTACGTCAAATTGGTTCTTCTTATCAAAAAACAGCAGTTACTTCATACAAAGGTATGAAAACAATAGCACCTCTTAAATCTTACAAAATAACACAAAAATTTGGTAATTTTGTTGATCCGATTTATAAAATCAAAATATTTAATGATTCAGTTATCCTAAAAGCCAACACTTCTGGAGCAAAAGTGAGAAATGTCTTAGATGGTAAAATCGTTTACGCAAACAAAACTCCAATGTTGGGTTATGTTGTGATCATTGAACATAAAAATAAAATCCATACTATCTATGCACACTTATCAAAAATCGCACCAACAATCAAAGAAAACAAGCATATTCCACAAGGATATGTCATAGGAAAAGTAGCTGATGAACTGACATTTGAAGTCACTCAAAATGAAAAACATATCAATCCTTTACAGATGTTAAGATAAAGTTCAAAAAGCCCATTAGAAAGTACTTTTAGAGAACTTTTTTAACAGATAGAGGCTTCTTTAATATCTTTCTTATCAACTTTCAGTAAAATAACAAGAAATTTCAGGGATGTGAACGTGAGAAAAAGAGTTTTAGTCAAGTTTTCAGGTGAAGCCTTAGCAGGTGAAGAGGGATATGGTATCAACACTACCATTCTCAAATATATAGCAGATGAGATCGAAAACCTCATCAGAAACAACATAGAAGTAGGTATTGTCATCGGTGGTGGAAATATCATCCGTGGTGTAACAGCTGCCCAGGATGGTATCATCAAGCGTACAAGTGGAGACTATATGGGTATGTTAGCAACTGTTATAAATGCAGTAGCTATGCAAGAAGCCTTAGAACATAATGGTCTGTATGCCAGAGTCCAAAGTGCTATCAAGATGGAACAAATCGCTGAAACTTTTATCGTAAGACGTGCAAAAAGACACTTAGAGAAAGGAAGAGTAGTAATCTTTGCAGCAGGTACAGGAAATCCATTTTTTACAACAGATACAGCAGCGACTCTTAGAGCAGTTGAGATAGGTGCAAACATGATCATCAAAGCTACAAAAGTAGATGGAGTATATGATAAAGACCCAAACAAATATGAAGATGCAAAAAAATTAGATACACTTACCTATGACCAGGCACTAAATGATCATATCAAAGTCATGGATGATACATCTATCGCTTTAGCAAAAGACAACTCTTTACCGATTGTGGTATGTGATATGTTCAAACCTGGAAATCTTCTCAAAATAGTAAATGGCGATATGGAAAATTGTTCAATCGTTCAAAATAAATAATCATCAAAAAGGAAAAATATGAGACTTGAAAAAGTTATCGCAACTGCACTTAAAAATGCAAACGACGACCACTATGTACTATCACTTATGGTAGCAAAAAGATCAAATGAATTGGCAGAAGGTGCCGAACCAATGATCAAAGCAGACAAAAACAAAATGAAACTTACAGATATTGCACTTTATGAGATCGCTGAAGGATTGATTGTACTAGATAAGATTATAGACAATTAAAAACAAGGCAAACTTTGGTTAAATTTATAGAGAAAATCAGACAAATTCACTCAGTAGAAAAAGCGATTGATTTACTCTATGAAGTCAAACAAAACCCTCTTATAACAAAAGCAGTTACTTTTGCTACTGATTCTCACAAAGGACAGTTTAGGAAAAGTGGTGAACCCTATATCATACATCCTATACTTGTAGCTGCTATTACTGGACATTTTGGAGGGGATGATGAGATGATCATCGCAGCACTTCTTCATGATGTTGTCGAAGATACTTCATGTACGATTAGTGATATCGAGGAAATTTTTTCAAAAGAGATAGCACATCTTGTTGGAGGTTTGACAAAGATTACAGAACTTAGAGATGAAGAGTTAATCCCTTCTAGTTCTGACGAAAAACTAATCTCTTCTGCTTTATCTTTTCGTAAAATGCTTATCGCATCCATAGATGATGTACGTGTACTTGTCATCAAACTTTGCGATAGATTACACAACATGCTGACTCTTGATGCCCTGACAAAAGAGAAACAAAAACGTATTTCAGAAGAGACTTTAGTGGTTTATGTTCCTATCGCACATCGTTTGGGAATAGCAGCTATTAAAAACAATCTTGAAGATTTATCTTTTTATTATCTTTTTCCACAAGAGTATCAAAAGATAAATAACCACCTCACCCAAAGCAATCAACGCTTTGAACTTCAACTAAACAGCCTTATCTCAAAAGTCAAAACTTTGATGCTTAAAAATGGTTTTATTGATGGAGATTTTGATATACACAAACGTATCAAACACTCTTACTCTATCTACCTTAAAATGCAAAGAAAAGGTGTCTCGATAGAAGAAGTATTAGATTTGATGGCGATACGGATATTGGTCAGAAATCCACTTGACTGTTATAAAGTTTTAGGTATATTACATCAAAATTTCAAACCCCTGATCTCACGTTTTAAAGATTATATCGCCATCCCAAAAGAGAATGGATATCAAACTATTCATACTACTATCTTCAATGACTCTTCAATTTTTGAAACACAGACAAGAACGTATGATATGCATAAAACAGCTGAATATGGAGTCGCATCACACTGGAAGTATAAAGGTCATGAAGGATTGAGTCCAAAATTAAAATGGCTTGATGACCTACGGACACAAAGTGAAGTAGGTGAAAATATTGAACATATGTATCAATTGGCAAAAGACGATCTTTATAGTGCAGATATCTCAGTATATTCACCAAAAGGTGATGTATTTAACCTTCCTCGCGGTGCAACAGCACTAGACTTTGCTTATGCCGTTCATACAGAGATAGGTGATCACACAAAAGCAGCATACATCAATAAAAAACGTTCACCCCTACTGACAGAACTTCGCAATGGCGATATCGTACGAATAGAACTCTCAAGTGAGAAGATCTTACGCTGTACCTGGATAGATTCAGTCAAAACTGCTAAAGCAAAAAATGCAATGCGTATAAATTGTAACCAAAAGAGAAAAGAGTTAGATACACAAACAGCAGTAAATATACTTTTGGGCATATTTAACTTAAAATATGAAAATTTAAAACCTATGTTAGAGAGTACTGACGCCTGTAAAAACAT